>NZ_JAXIOO010000005.1:0-143069 GCF_049311065.1 Arthrobacter sp. 7Tela_A1
GCCCCGCGCCCCCGCCCCCCCCCCCCCCGCCCCCCCCGCCCCCGGGCGGGCGGCGTTGGCGTACGCACGGAATTATTGGGAGGCGGGATAGTCCGGCAGCCGGAGCATGCCCTCCTGGGCCACAGTGGCCACGAGCTCCCCGGAGCGGTTGAAGATCCGTCCGGAGGAGAGACCGCGGGCTCCGGAAGCACTGGGGGACTCCTGGACGTAGAGCAGCCACTCGTCCACACGCAGCGGACGGTGCCACCACATGGCATGGTCAAGGCTCGCTACGGACATGCCGCGGCTGGCCCAGGAAATGCCATGCCGGCGCAGGACCGGTTCCAGGATGGTGTAATCCGTGGCATACGCCAACGCAGCGCGGTGCAGGTTCTGGTCATCGGGCATCGGACCGAAGGTCTTCATCCACACGGCGTTGCGCGCCGTGCGTTCGGGGTCGGCCTGGAAATACACGGGCTGAGTCACATGGCGGATGTCCATGGGGCGGTAATACGACCAGGCCTTCGCGACCGGGTGGTCGAAGCCGGAGAGCAGTTGCGCTGTCGTAGGCAGAGTCTCCGGATCGGGTATGCCCTCAGGCATGGGCTCCTGATGGTCCAGGCCCTCGTCGGGGACCTGGAATGAGGCAATGAGGGACAGGATGGGCACGCCGTTCTGATAGGCATGCGTCCGCCGGGCCGAGAAGGACCGGCCGTCCCGCAGCCGCTCCACTCCGAACGTGATCGGCACTTCCGTGTCACCGGGGCGCAGGAAGTAGCCGTGCATGGAGTGCATGAGCCGCTCTGCGGGGACCGTCCGCGCGGCGGCAACGAGCGACTGGCCGAGAACCTGGCCGCCGAAGACTCTCTTCCGTGGTTCCTCCTGGGACCCTCCCACGAAGATGTCTTCGTCAGTCTTGGCACCGCCTGCGTTGCTCAGGTCGAGAAGCTCGATAAGTGCGGCCGTCGGATCGAAGTCGTCGGCTGGCGCCATAGGTGTGTGTCTCCTTGCAAAAAGCGGTGGCAGTCCGCCGGATACGTGGTTTCGGCAGACGTGGATCTCTCTCGAGATTAGACGCATCAGCAGGGCCGGCCCAACATTTACCCCTGGCCATGCAGCGGTGCCGCCATCCCGGCTCCCGCGGGCCGGCTGACTTCGCGTCATCAGCGTTCTACCTGCGAAGATGGTTCGCATGCCTCTGCACCGATTTCCCATCCAGTTGCGCTTCGGAGACGAGGACGTCAACGGCCACGTCAATAACGTCCGGTACGTGCAGTTCCTCGAAGAGGCCCGGGTCCGGCTCTCCTTGCTGCCCCTGCCCGAAGCCGATCCCGGCGCGGGCGTCTCCACCTTCCGCTCCGTCACCGCCGAGTTCGGAACAACCCTGGTAGCCCGCCAGGAAATTGAGTACATCACTCCGCTGACCTACAGCCAGGATCCGGCATGGATTGGGATTTGGGTCACGGAGGTGGGCGGATCCAGCTTCTCGTACGGCTTCAAGCTCACGGATGAGTCCGCAGAGACCGTTTACGCGGTGGCTGAAGCCTCAATGGTCATGATCAGCAGCACCACCGGACGTCCGGCGCGGCTCTCGGACATCCAGCGCAGGACCCTTGAGAGTTGGCGGGGAGAGCCCGTGCCGTTCCGCCGCCGTCGTTCCGTTGAGAGTCCAGCCGAGGGAGTTAAGTGATGCAGGCAGAAGCGTTGGATTTGGCGGACAGGCAGGTCACCGCGGACCTGCGCAACTTCGTGTCCCGCGCCCGGAGCGCGGACGACGGCGCCATCCGGCTCCAGGCGTTGGGGAACGTCCTCGCCGCGTATGTATGTGTCCTGCGGCCGCGGGTTCTCGGCGAGCCGATGCCAACCGTCATCGGGATGCGGGCGATCCCGCTCGCACGGCCTGCATCCCTGGACACCACTGTCCAGCTCTCAGCTGTCGCGGATCGGCTGGCCCGGATGGATGCGGACGCAACGACCCTGCCCATCCCGCCCATGACCGTCTCGGAGAGCTGGGCAGGGATAGCTGCTCCCCGCTCCGGGTGGGAGCGGAAGGCCGACGTCGAGACGGCGCTGCTGGAACAGACGGCACACCGCGGCATCCGGGAGGTGGCAGCGAGGATCCCGGGGCAACCGGGAGCCGCTGTGGTCAACAACGTCCGGCTTCCGATTTGGAGTGAAGAGATCGCTGGGCTGGGCGTGCCGCTGCCTGCCGGGGCGGCCTTTGCCGCCCTGACACTCGGATTCCTTCCGGAGGGCTCTGCCGGAGGAGGCACCGCTGCGCTCTTCAGCAACGGCCGCTGGCTGCGGCTCTCCACCGATCTGGGGCATGTACTGGTACGCCCGCCGTCGGTGTTCTAGGGACGGCCCGGGGAGCTGTCGCGCGGGTTAGGCGGAGTTGACCATGGAATGTGCGGCCCGGTCCAGATAGTCCCAGAGTGTCTGCTCCTGCAGCGGCGGGAGCTCCAGGGCATCGACTGCCGTGCGCATGTGCTTCAGCCACGCATCCCGGGCAGCGGGGGAGACCTGGAAGGGCATGTGCCGCATCCGCAGCCGCGGATGGCCGCGCTGCTCCCCGTACGTCTTGGGTCCTCCCCAGTACTGCTCCAGGAAGAGCAGTAGCCGTTCCTTGGCCGGTCCCAGGTCTTCTTCGGGATACATGGGTCGCATCAACGGATCATCGGCGACGCCGTCATAGAAGACGTCTACCAGCTTCACGAAAGTGTCATGCCCCCCGACGACTTCGTAGAAGTTGTAGCCGGGCTGGGTGAAGCCGGTGCCGGGGTTCGAAGCGGTTAGCGGCAGTGCCGCCCCTTGGCCGTGCGGAGTCTCAGTCATTTCCTTTAACTTCCTTGTTTACTGTGGCGCCTGCTGGGGCACCTTCGCCGGCGTCGTCGCCGGCGGGCTTGTACTTTCCCTGGGAGCGGTTGCCGACCATGGCGAATTCGCCGTTGCGGATGTACCAGACCACTCCGCGGTCGTCGACGAGCCGGGTGATTCTGATACCCACTGACTGGACGGTGCCGGTGGTTGTGCCTACTTCGATCACGTCGCCGATGCCGTACTGGTCTTCCATCGTGATGAAGAATCCGGCGAGAGCGTCCCGGATCAGTTCGCGTGCGCCGAAGCCCAGGGCAATACCGACGATTCCCACGCTGGCCAGCAGGGGAGCGATGTTGGCGCCGATGGCTTCCAGGACCATGATGATCACGACGGTCCAGATCGCCACCGTGACGCAGCTGCGAAGGAGGGCACCGATGGTGTCGGCGCGCTGCGCCCGGCGTTTGTGGTCGAGGTTGCGCAGCACAGGCTGTGCCCAGCGCATTGCGCTGATGCGGACCAGTGGTGAGCCCTTCTGCGCCCGAGCCACGACCTTGGAGATCAGGTAGCGGGCAATGAGCCAGACGATGAGTCCGGCGATAACGATGATTCCGGCCTTGAGCAGGCCAGTGGCATCGAAGTCCACCTCGATGACGGCTGGATCAACGGTTCCTGGAAATTGCACGGTGCAGCGGCATCCTTAGCTTTGGCGAATGGGCTCCTCCAAGGCTACCGGTACGGCTATCCGCGCGTTGCCGCCTCATGCAGCACGGGGAAGTTCACGCTCCGGGCGATGAAGCACAGCCGGTGCGCTTCATCGTGGAGGGCCGATGCTGTGTCCGGGTTTCCGCCGTTGATGACGACCTGCGGACGGAGCAAAACGGAAGTAAACTCGCCGCTGCCGTCGCGGTTCAGGCGGAGGGTGCCTTCGGCGTCGTCCTGGTACGAAACGACGTTGATGCCGTGCTTAACAGCGACGTGCAGGTAGGAGAGCATGTGGCACTGCGAGAGGGCGGTGAGCAGAAGCTGCTCGGGGTTCCAGCGGTCCCTGTCTCCGTGGAACGTGGGATCCGCGGTTCCGGCGAGGTCCGGCAGGCCCTCGGCACGGACAATGTGGTCCCGCCCATATCCACGGTAGTTCGTTGTCCCGCTGCCGCGGTTCCCGGTCCATTCCAGTGAGATGCCATAACGGTGCTCTGAGAGGTTCACCCCTCAAAGTTACCTTGGCGGCACCGCGGAAAGGAGCGGGAACCGCAGCGGACCAGCGCCGTTAGCGGTCGGCTGCCTGTGCCTTCAACGCCCGGACGACGCCGTCGCGGCTTTCCAGCAGCAGCCGCCGCAGCGCCGGGGCTTCATCGCCCAGGGAGGCCAGGAAGGCATCAGTGCGATCCACGGTCGCCTGGGTGGTGAGGCGCGACGGGTAGAGGCCGACGACGATCTGCTGGGCGATCTCATGCGTGCGGCTGTCCCACACAGCGCGAATGGCACCGAAATACTTTTCGGCGTACGGCTCCAGCAGGGCCGTGTCATGGACGCGGCTGAATCCGCCGATAGCTGCCCGCTGGGCAGCGTTGGGCATGTCGGAGCGTTCCACGATTGCTTCCCACGCCGCAGCCTTGGCTTCTGCGGAGGGCAGGGCGGCACGGGCTCCGGCAGCGGCCAGCGCTCCGGTCGCCGTCGCATCGCGTTCCAGCTCCGCAGCGATCTCCGCCTCACCTGCCCGGCCACCGGCCACCAGGGAAACGAGCAGCTCCCAACGCAGGTCGGAGCCGACTTCGAGGCCCTCGAGCACAAGATCGCCGGAGAGCAATCCGGCAACTGTCTCGAGCTGCTCCTGGGTCTGTGCATGGGAGGCAAAGGCCTTCACGAACTGCAGCTGGGAATCCGATCCCGCATCGGCTCCGCGGCTGAGGTCCCAGAGGCTGTCGGCAGCCGCCGCCGTCATGGCCTGCTGGTCCTGCGGATTCACATAGAAGGCCAGGGTCGTTGCCAGCTGGCGCAGCAGGACCTGGACCACGGAGGAATCCGATTCGGAAGCGATGTTCTGCAGCACCAGTTCAACGTAGTTGCGTGCCGGGATCTCGCCGTCGCGGGTGGCGTCCCAGGCCGAAGCCCACACGAGGGTGCGCGGCAGCGACTCGGCGATGTCCCGCAGGCGGCGGGTGGCGACATGCCAGGACTCGTCATCGAGGCGGATTTTGGCGTACGCCAGGTCATCGTCGTTGAGCAGGATCAGGTCCGGGCGCTGCTGGCCTGCCAGCGCGGGAACCTGGGTGAGCTCCCCGTCGACATCGAGTTCCTCCCGGCGGGTGCGGCGCAGTTTGCCGTCTTCGTCCGCTGTATAGAAGCCAATGGCGAGACGGTGCGGGCGCAGTGTCGGATACTCCGATACAGCGCTCTGGCGGATCGCGAAGGAGGTGATGACGCCGTCGTCGTCCGTTTCCAGCTCCGGACGCAGCGTGTTGACGCCGGCGGTTTCCAGCCACTGGGCGGACCACTGGCTGAGGTCGCGGCCGCTGGCAGCTTCAAGTTCGGAGAGCAGGTCGGAGAGTTCGGTGTTGCCCCAGGAGTGCTTGCCGAAGTACGCGCGCACGCCCTGCATGAACTTGTCCTGGCCCACCCAGGCCACCAGCTGCTTCAGGACGGAAGCGCCCTTGGCATAGGTGATGCCGTCGAAGTTGACCTGGACGTCTTCGAGGTCCCGGATTTCGGCGACAATCGGGTGCGTGGTGGGGAGCTGGTCCTGGCGGTAGGCCCAAGCCTTTTCCATGGACGCGAAGGTGGTCCAGGCCTGCTTGAATCCAGTGGCTTCAGCCGCGGCGAGGGCTGACATGAATTCTGCGAAGGACTCGTTCAGCCACAGGTCGTTCCACCAGCGCATGGTGACCAGGTCGCCGAACCACATGTGCGCGAGTTCGTGGAGGACCGTAATGGCACGGCGCTCCACGGTGGCGTCGGGAACGCGGCCGCGGAAGACGTAGCTTTCCAGGAAGGTCACGGCGCCGGCGTTCTCCATGGCCCCGGCGTTGAACTCGGGCACAAAGAGCTGGTCGTACTTTTCGAACGGGTACGGGGTACCGAACTGGGCTTCGTAGAACTCGAAGCCCTGCCGGGTGAGCTCGAAAATGTTCTCGGCGTCGAGGTACTCCATCAGCGATTTGCGGGCGAAGACGCCCAGCGGGATGGTGCGGCCGTCGGAGCTGGTGAGTTCGGAACGGACGGCCTGGTACGGGCCTGCGACCAGCGCTGTGATGTAGGAAGAGATCCGGGGCGTCGGCTCGAAGGACCAGGTGGCGCTCGGGGCAATGGAATCCTCTGCGCTGGCCTTGACCGGTTCCGGGGTGGGGGAGTTGGAGATAACATCCCAGTGCTCAGGAGCCGTCACCGTGAAGCGGAAGGTTGCCTTGAGGTCCGGCTGTTCGAAGACTGCGAACACCCGGCGGGAATCCGGGACCTCGAACTGTGAATAGAGGTAGACCTCGTTGTCCACGGGATCCACGAAACGGTGCAGGCCCTCACCGGTGTTCATGTAGAACGCATCAGCATCCACGACGAGCTCGTTTGACTCCGCGAGGTTGGGCAGCTGGATCCGCACACCGTCGGAGACTTCTTCCGGGTCCAGCGCGACACCGTTGAGGGTAATCCTGTGCACCTTGGCGGTAACTGCGTCAATGAAGGTGCTGGAACCTGGATCGGCGGTGAAACGCACGACCGTCGTGCTGCCGAAAACGTCGTCACCCCGGGTCAGGTCAAGATTGATGTCGTAAGACTCGACGTTGATCAGTTCTGCCCGTTCACGCGCCTCAGCGCGGGTGAGATTCATACCTGGCAAGGTAGAGCCTTTCGAAGTGGAGAAATGTTGCCGGCGTGGCACCAGGCCACGCCGGCGGCAATGAACAATTGCAACATTCTCTCACTTGGGGCTGTTCTGCCAAGCGGGGGGTCCGCCGGACGCCGGTCCTAGCGGTACTGCACGATCGCTTTCCCGTTGCGCAGGGTAATTTTCCCGCCTGCAAAGGTTTGCTCGGAACCATGTGGAACCGTGTACTCGCCCGACGTCGGGTACCCGAGTCTTCCGTTTTCCCAGCCCTGCGCTGCATATGCCGCCCGAATCCTTCCGGCGTTGGCGTGACCTCCCGCGCCGGGTGACCAGTAGATTGTTCCGCCCTGGAAGGACTGGTAGACGCCGCCGTTCCTTATTTTCACTTCCCCCGAGACCGGGTAGCCCAGGAATCCGTTCTCCCACCCGAGGCGGGCGTAAGCGGCACGGACGCCGCCGGCGTTTGCATGCGCGCCTGTCGCGGGTGACCAATAGATTGTTCCGCCCTGGAAGGACTGGTAGACGCCGCCGTTCTTTATTTTCACTTCCCCTGACACCGGGTAGCCCAAGAATCCTTGTTCGTACCCCAATGACGCGTAGGCAGTGCGAATGCCGCCGTTGTTGAGGTGGGCGCCCGTAGTGGGGGACCAATAGATTGTTCCGCCCTGGAATGACTGGTACACGCCGTTGCGTCCGATGGGGATTTCCGGTGTCACCGGATAGCCCACGTGTCCAGCCGCTGCGCCGTTCTTCCGATATACGTCATGCAATGCTCCCTTCTTGACCGGCAATGCTCCGGTTGAAGGACTCCAATAGATGGTTCCCTTCTCGAAGGTCTGCGAGGCTCCGCCGGCTGAGACGGACTCGTTGCCGGTAGGGAAGCCCAACGAACCCGATGGTCCCTTAAGCGAGGTGTAGGCCGTATTGATCGCCCCTATGACAATCCTGGACCCAGTAGTTGGTGACCACGTGATCGTGCCGCCCTGGAATCGCTGGACACGTCCTTTGCCGGCCGCCGACTGTGCTGCGGCGGGAAATCCGAGTTTGCTCTTTTCCGCGCCCAGGGCCAGGTAACGATCCAGCACGGCACCCTTGGGCACCATGACAGCTCCCGTTGAGGTGCTCGAGTAAATGACGCCCTTCTGGAATTGCTGCGAGGAGCCTCCCTTGAGCTTGACCTCTCCAGCGGTGGGGAAACCCATTGGTCCTGCGGGACCTTTGGAAGCCATATAGGCAGACGCGATTGATCCGCCCACCATGTGTGTGCCGGTTGCGCGCGAGTAAACCAGCCGCCCTCCCTGGAAATTCTGGATGCGGCCGCCGGCTGAGGATTGCTCGTCGGAGATGGGATAGCCAAGTTTTCCGTTTTGGTACCCCTGGCGGGCATAGGCATCACGAATGGGGCCCTGGAATGACGCGTAAGCGGTTTTACCCGGGAGCCGCATGATGGAGCCGCCTTGGAAATTCTGGAAAACCCCTCCTCCCGGCAGGCTGACGTGCTCACTAGTGGGGTAGCCGAGAGGTCCGTGCTCGTAGGAATGACGGGCATATGCCTGACGTATTTCCCCGTTCAGGGAACTCCGTGCGCCGGTGGCGGGGCTCCAATACATGACGCCACCCTGGAAATTCTGGTAGACGCCACCCTTGCCGCCCGGGAGTTCGGACGATGTTGGATAGCCCAGCGACCCGTTGTGCCCGCCCAGAGCCAGATAGCCGCTCCGGACTGCACCTCCGACAACAAAAGCGCCGTGGGAAGGAGAGTAGTAAATGGTTCCGTTTTGGTGCTGCCGGTAAGCTCCGTTGCCCTTTTGCCCGCCAACAATCCCGCCTTGGGCAGCCCCTGTTCGAGGGTTTGCGGCGAAGACGGCATCGATGGCCCTCTTTGCCTGGGCGCTGGTACCGCCGGTGACAGTAACGGACGCAGATGAGGCACTCACCGAATGGATGGCGACTGTAGACCCGCCGTGGGTGGTGAACGTCTGTCCCTGCTGCCAGGCATGCTTGGTGTTGTAGTAACCAGAGAAAGGCCTGGTGCTGGGCGGAATGATGAGGGAGTTGAGGGCCCAGGAGTTCGCGGCGTCAGCTTTGATGATCTTGACGCCCCGGTTTCCCGCACTGCCGCCAGACAAGTACTGGTCATAGCCGGCGGGCTGGCGGAGTTCTACGTAGTACTCTTCACGGGACTGGGGATCGACAAACCTCAGCGCACGGTTGGCGCCCGAACCGCCCCATGGCCGCAGCGTGAATGTCCGCGGTGATCCCGCTTCGCCGATATCGAGGACCTCGTTGCCCTGACCGAAGCTGCCCTTGTGCCAGAAGTATGAATTGATCACCGGCTGGTGGTTCTGGGCCGAACCCATGAGGTCGGTGGTGTCGCCGTACTCACGGCTGGTGCAGGCGCCGTCTGCCCAGCGCCCGGTCGATCCCGGGCCAACGTCCGAACGCCCGTTCGTGCACTGCAGGCTATTGGCATGAAGCAGCCCGAGGACATGGCCGAACTCATGCGTGACGACGTTATTGGTGAAGTTTGACGGAGCGGGCATGAGGATTCGGCCTGCCGTGCCGCCGACAGTCCACCCGCCGCCGAGGATGCCTCCGTAGCCGCCGGACCGCAGATCGGCCGTGGGCACGAAGACGACGAGCGCCGTATAGGGCTTGTCCACCCATTTCAGCTCCTTGGCGATCTTATTCATCATCGTCGCGTAGTCGTCGTATGCATGGGCGGTGGCGCTGCGGTGGATCTTCTCGCTGGCGACTGACATCGAGAGACGGCCGTTCGACATCGTTTTCCAGTAGTTGCTGGCGCTGGAGACCGAGTTGCGCGCCGAGTTGAGGTTCACCAGGTTGCCGTTGCCCTGCACCGTTGCACGGACGAGGGTGACCTTGATGTTTCCTGCCCGTGCCGCGGCGGAAAGCATGCTCGCCGCCCCGCCGCGTGCCATCATCGGCCCGACGGGCTCATGGTCGGACTCAACAGCGGAACGGACACTGCCGTCAGCCTCGGTGATAAGAGGGGTGTTAGGACCGGGAACGACATGGCCTTCACCGACAGGCACATACTCGTAGCCGTCGTCGGGCACGGACGGCTCTTCGGGCACGGATGTCGCTGAGGGGGCGTTCGTTTCGTCCGTGACTGCGGGGACGTTCGCTGCATCGGTGGCATCCAGTGGAACTGCCTGCTGTGCGGGCGCCGTGCCTTCCGGAGACATCTCCGGAACCGGGGACAACTGCGCAGGAAGGGCCTCGCCGCCGGTTATGGCATCCGCTGCAACGTCGCTCAGCAGGGGTGTGGGCTGATCGCCGCCGGGAGACTGCAGAACGGCATCAGGAGCCGCCGGTTCCGCATTTACGGCCGACGCAGGAGGAAGACCTCCAAAAACGAGGCCAGCCGTCAACGTTGCAAGAAGGGCGAGTTTCCCGGTTTTCAATGGCGAATCCTTGCATAGCGCGACTTCGGAGGTGGACGTGGCTTCGCTGGGAACCCTCCAATGCCGGACCTGCCGACGGGCGAGCCCGTTCCCAGCGAAACCACTTGCACTTTCAGCTATCGGCAGGAGTTCAGGCGGCGTTACCCGTTTGCGTCACAGGACGGCAAAAAAGTTAAGCTGGTACTGGAAGTTCTCCCACATACATCTCTGAACGGAAACCCATGCGCGTCCATATCGCTACAGACCATGCAGGACTCGAACTGAGCGCCCACCTGCAGGAACACCTGGCTTCGAAGGGTTATGAGGTCGTGGACCACGGTCCCAAGGAGTATGACGCGGAAGACGACTACCCGGGTTTCTGCATTGACGCCGCACAAGCGGTCGCCGCAGACCAGGAAGCCGGAATCGATGCCTTGGGCATCGTGCTGGGCGGTTCCGGCAACGGAGAGCAGATCGCTGCCAATAAGGTCCGCGGCATCCGCGCGGCTCTCGCCTGGAACCTGGACACGGCGCGTCTTGCCCGCCAGCACAACAATGCCAACGTCGTGGCAGTGGGCGGACGGCAGCACAGCCTCGCCGAAGCGACGGACATCATTGACGCGTTCCTCGCAGAGCCTTTCAGTGATGCCGAACGCCACGTCCGGCGCATCGGCCAGATTGCGGAGTACGAGGCCAGCGGCGCCATTGCCGCCCGCTGATGCCTGAAGGCCACTCCATCCACCGGCTCGCCCGGCAATTCCGGTCGGTTTTTGCCGGGCAGAGGCTGGCGGTTTCCAGTCCCCAGGGCCGGTTCACCGCGGGGGCCGCACAGCTGGACGGGCATACCCTCGTCGAGGCCACGGCACACGGAAAGCAGTTGTTCCTGGGGTTCGACAACGAACTTTTCCTGCGCATCCATCTGGGACTTTACGGTGCCTTCGACTTCGGAGGCGATGACACGTTCCGCGGTTCGTCCAGCATTGGTGCGCCGCGCCGGGTGGGGGAGCAGGAAGTGGCTGACGACGGCGGCATGGGCGCCTATGCGGGCCCGCCCGAGCCCAGGGGCGCGGTGCGCGTCCGTCTCGTATCCGATCACGGATGGGCGGATCTGCGCGGGCCGACGGCATGCGAGGTGGTCACTGAGCAGGAACGCTCGACAGTCCTGGCCAGACTGGGTCCGGACCCATTGCAGCCGGACGCAGACCCGGAGGAGTTCGTTCGCCGGCTGACTGGCAGGGGTTCGCCGGTGGGACAGCTGCTGATGAACCAGGAAGTCCTGGCCGGCGTAGGCAATGTCTACCGGGCCGAGCTGCTGTTCCGGCAGCAGATACCGCCCCGGCAACCGGGTAAGCAGGTTCTTCATGGCACGGCGCTCGACCTGTGGAAGGACGCCGTCGCGCTGATGGCCGACGGCGTCGCCGCCGGAAGGATTGTTACGACGCGCCCGGAGCACCGCTCCGACCACGCGCAGCCGGTGCCGGCGAGTGAAGCTCATTACGTCTACAAGCGCCAGGGCCTGCCCTGCCGGATCTGCGGCACGGCGGTGGCCATGACGGACATGGCCGCGCGGAAACTGTACTGGTGCCCGTCCTGCCAAGCCGGGTAAGGGCACAAAAAAGTCCCGATTCACGGTGATGCACCGTAGATCGGGACTCTTTTGGGAGATTATTCCGCCGAGGGGATGACGGGAATCGAACCCGCGTAATCAGTTTGGAAGACTGAGGCTCTACCATTGAGCTACATCCCCGGCGCCGTAAGGCAGGATTTACCTTAGCACGGGTTTTCGGCGGATGGACAATCGGCGGCTTCCGTCTCGAACGGTGTGCCGGGCAGGGCCGGAATTGTGCATGATTGAGACAATGCCGGTAGGCTGTCAGGTGCACTGACGGGGTGTAGCTCAGCTTGGAAGAGCGCCTGCTTTGGGAGCAGGAAGTCGCAGGTTCAAATCCTGTCACCCCGACTCTGTATGAACAACGGTGCAGACCAACCCCAGAACCCTCAGGAGAACTAACGCTGTGAAGAGCGCTGTAGAAAACCTCACACCCACGCGGGTAAAGCTCAACGTAGAAGTTCCGCTTGAGGAATTGAAGCCGAGCATCGACGAGGCCTACAAGACCATCGCCACCCAGGTGCAGGTCCCGGGCTTCCGCAAGGGCAAGGTCCCCAACAAGCTCATCGATCAGCGCGTTGGCCGCGGCTACGTCCTCGAAACTGCCATCAACGAAGGCCTGAACGGCTTCTACCAGGCAGCGGTCCAGGAAACGGGCATCCGTCCGCTGAGCCGTCCTGAGGTTGAAATCAGCGAAGTTCCGGACCCCACCTCCGACGAAGGCCAGCTGGTCTTCAACGTCGAGCTGGACATCCGCCCCGAGATCGAGCTTCCGGACTACGCCGGCATCGAGGTCACCGTTGAGCCGGCCGAAGCGGCAGACGCAGACGTCGACAAGGCGCTGGACGAGCTTCGCGGCCGCTTCGGCACGCTGAAGTCCGTTGACCGCCCCGCTGCCAACGACGACTTCCTGACCATGGACCTGGTCGCGAAGGTCGACGGCGAAGAGGTCGACTCCGCTGCGGACCTGTCCTACCAGGTTGGCGCCGGCACCATGCTTGAGGGCATGGACGAAGCAGTCACCGGTCTCTCCGCCGACGAATCGGCAACGTTCGTCACCAAGCTGGCCGGCGGTGAGCACGCAGGCTCCGACGCCGAGGTCACCGTCACCGTAAAGGCCGTCAAGGAGCGCGAACTCCCCGAGGCCAACGACGACTTCGCCCAGCTGGCAAGCGAGTTCGACACCATCGCCGAACTCCGCGAAGACCTGGCAAAGCGCGCAGCCGAAGCCAAGGTCATGGAGCAGGGCGTCGAAGCCCGCGACAAGGTCCTCGAGAAGCTGCTGGAAATGGTCGAGGTTCCGGTTCCGGAGTCCGTCATCGAAGAGCAGCTTGAGCAGCACTTCAACTCTGATTCGGCCCACGCTGCCGGTGAAGACCACGACAACGAAGAGCACCGCGCCGAGATCCGCGAGAACACCGAGCAGGCGTTCAAGAACGAAATCATCCTGGACGCTGTCGCGGACAAGGAAGAGGTCGGAGTCAACCAGAACGAGCTCATCGACTACATCGTGTCGATGGCCGGACAGTACGGCATGGATCCGAACCAGTTCGCACAGCTCATTGACCAGGGTGGACAGGTCCCGATGATGGTTGGCGAAGTTCGCCGCCGCAAGGCCCTCGCCAAGGTACTGGAGCTGGCCAAGGTTACCGACACCACCGGCGCCGAGGTAGACCTGACGGCCTTCGTCCGCCCGGAAGGCGAAGAGACGGCACCTGAGGCCGACGCCGCCGAAGAGGCAGCCGAGGACAAGGCCTAGGCCTTATTCTTCCAAGGAAGACAAACCAGTAACGCAGCACCGCAGCCCAGGCTGCGGTGCTGCGTGCTTTAATCCGGTAGTTCCGGCCGTCCGCGAAGCAGTGCGCCAGAGGGGCATGCGGCAGGCCGGGAGCACCGTGCGCCGTCAGCGAACAGCGCGCGTAACGGGAGCAAAAGCAACATCCGAGCGGTTAGTGTCCAAGAAGAGATAAACGGCGGAGGCCAATCCGGTGTACACAGCGGACCGGTAACCCGCCAGAGCGAGAGGTCACTCAGTATGGCAAATGCACCCAGCACACCCACTATGGCTACTGTGGACCCGGCCAGCCGGGATGACTACATCTACAACCGGCTGCTGAAGGAACGGATCATCTGGCTCGGCTCCGAGGTCCGGGACGACAACGCCAACGCGATCTGCTCCCAGCTCCTCCTGCTCTCCGCCGAGGATCCCGAAAAGGATATCTTCCTCTACATCAACTCCCCGGGCGGCTCGGTAACGGCCGGCATGGCCATCTACGACACCATGCAGTTCATTCCGAACGACGTCGTCACCGTTGCTACCGGCCTCGCAGCGTCGATGGGACAGTTCCTGCTGTCCTCGGGCACGAAGGGCAAGCGTTACGCTACGCCCCACGCCCGTATCCTCATGCACCAGCCGTCAGGCGGTATCGGCGGCACCGCTTCCGATATCCGTATCCAGGCTGAACTGATCCTGCACATGAAGCAGGTCATGGCCGAGCTCACCGCCGAGCAGACCGGGCAGAGCGTGGAGACCATCCTGAAGGACAACGACCGCGACAAGTGGTTCACCGCTGAGGAAGGCCTCGCCTACGGCTTCTTCGACAAGATCTCCGCCCACGCCGGCGGGGTTACCGGCGGCGGCGGAACCAACCAGGACCAGGACGGCGAGCAGGAATAACCTGCACCGGGCAGCGCACACAAAGACTTCAGGAGTAAAGCAATGAACCACAATTTCGGAACCCCGGGCGCCATGGCTCCGCAGATGCCGTCCAGCCGTTACGTACTGCCGCAGTTCGAAGAGCGCACGCCGTACGGCTTCAAGCGCCAGGATCCCTACACCAAGCTGTTCGAGGACCGCATCATCTTCCTCGGCGTGCAGGTTGACGATGCTTCAGCAGATGACGTCATGGCGCAGCTCCTGGTGCTGGAATCCACGGACCCGGACCGCGACATTACCCTCTACATCAACTCTCCCGGCGGTTCGTTCACGGCCATGACGGCAATCTACGACACCATGCAGTACATCCGCCCGGAAATCCAGACGGTCTGCCTGGGCCAGGCAGCCAGCGCCGCTGCCGTCCTGCTGGCAGCCGGCACCCCCGGCAAGCGGCTGGCACTGCCGAACGCCCGCGTGCTCATCCACCAGCCGGCCCTCGGCGGCGGTGAGCGGGGACAGGCTTCCGACCTGGAGATCCAGGCAGCAGAGGTCATGCGTATGCGGACCTGGCTTGAGGACACCCTGGCGCTGCACTCCAACAAGACGTCGGAGGAAGTCAACCGGGACATCGAACGCGACAAGATCCTGACCGCTCAGTCGGCCCTGGAATACGGGTTGATTGATCAGGTGCTCGATTCGCGCAAGATCAAGACACCGGCGATCAACAAGGGCTGAGCTGCCGTTCGGGGCTGAGGACCTTTGCCCAGCTGCGGGCGTACAGAACGCATGGCAGGGGCAGCGACAGAAGCCCGTGGAGCGGAAAAACCGCACCACGGGCTTCTTGGTTGCTGATTACCTCCTCCAAGTGTCCTAGAGTGGACCATGCTGACAGGCACGCATTTCCTTCCGGCACGTTATTCCTCCGGCGCGGCAACCGCCGTTTCGGGGACCATCTAAAGGGGACTGAACTATGGCTCGCATTGGTGAGAGCACAGATCTGCTTAAGTGCTCTTTCTGCGGAAAGAGCCAGAAGCAGGTGCGGAAGCTCATCGCCGGCCCTGGGGTCTACATCTGCGATGAGTGCATCGAACTGTGCAACGAGATCATCGAAGAGGAACTCTCGGAAACTACCGAGGGCGATGCTTTTGTCCTGCCCAAGCCGCGGGAAATCTTCGACTCACTGCAGGAATACGTCATCGGGCAGGAACCGGCCAAGAGGTCCCTCGCCGTCGCCGTCTACAACCATTACAAGCGCATCCAGTCCGGACATGCGACCCGCGGTCCCGGTAACCTCACCGACGCGGTCGGTACCGAGGACGTGGAGATCGGCAAGTCCAACATCCTCCTGATCGGTCCCACCGGCTGTGGCAAGACGTATCTGGCACAGACCCTGGCCCGCCGGCTGAACGTGCCGTTCGCCGTCGCCGACGCTACTGCGCTGACCGAAGCCGGCTACGTGGGTGAAGACGTTGAGAACATTCTCCTGAAGCTCATCCAGGCCGCTGACTATGACGTCAAGAAGGCTGAGCAGGGCATCATCTACATTGACGAGATCGACAAGATTTCGCGCAAGAGCGAGAACCCTTCCATCACCCGGGATGTCTCCGGTGAAGGGGTGCAGCAGGCGCTGCTGAAGATCCTGGAAGGCACTGTCGCCTCGGTGCCGCCGCAGGGCGGCCGCAAGCATCCGCACCAGGAATTCATCCAGATCGACACGACGAACGTCCTCTTCATTGTTGCCGGCGCCTTCGCCGGACTGGAGGAAATCATCGGCTCGAGGTCCGGGCGCAAGGGCATCGGTTTCGGCGCCCCGCTGAACGAGACCAGCAAGGGAACGGACTCCTACGCGGAGGTCATGCCGGAGGACCTGCTGAAGTTTGGCCTCATCCCCGAATTCATCGGCCGCCTGCCGGTTATCACCACGGTTTCCAACCTGGACCGCACCGCGCTCATCCAGATCCTGACGGAGCCGAAGAACGCACTGGTCAAGCAGTTCCAGAAGATGTTCCAGCTCGACGGCGTGGAGCTGGTGTTCGACGCCGACGCGCTCGACGCTATCGCTGACCAGGCGCTGGAACGCGGCACCGGTGCCCGCGGCCTGCGGGCCATTCTCGAAGAGGTACTGCTGCCGGTCATGTTCGACCTGCCCAGCCGGGAGGACGTCGCGCGCGTCGTGATCACCCGTGAGGCAGTGACGGACAAGGTGGAACCCACCCTGATCTCACACGACGTGATTGCGAAACGGCGGAATAAGTCGGCCTAGCGTCACCACCCCAGCAACACACTGCGCCAAGGAGTAAACCCGTGTCCAACAGCACTGCCACAGCCGATTTCTGGTTCGATCCCACCTGCCCGTTCGCCTGGGTCACTTCGCGCTGGATGGGCGAAGTCGAAAAGGTGCGCGATGTCCGCACTGACTGGCATGTCATGAGCCTCGCGGTGCTCAACGAGGGACGCGACCTCCCGGCAGACTACCGGGAACGGATGGACAAGGCCTGGGGCCCGGTCCGGGTCATCATCGCCGCCGCCGAGCTGCACGGGCCCGAGAACATCAAGAAGCTCTATGACGCCATGGGAACGCGCATCCACGAAAAGGGAATGAAGGACTACGACGCCGTCATCGCCGAATCGCTGGAGGAAGCCGGCCTGCCGGCCGAACTGGCCGAGATCGCTGCAACTGACAAGTTCGACGAGCAGCTCCGTGCGTCCCACCAGCGGGCCATCGACATGGTAGGCGACGACGTCGGCACACCGGTCGTGGCGTTCAACGGCACCGCCTTCTTTGGTCCGGTTCTCACCCGGATCCCGCGCGGCGAGGAAGCCGGAAAGATGTTCGACGGCGCCGTACTGCTGGCCTCCAACCCGGCCTTCTTTGAAATCAAGCGCAGCCGTACCGAGAGCCCGCAGTTCGACTAGCCTACGTAGTTCCCCGCCCCGGCAACCCACACCCCCCTAAAACCCCCGCCCCCCCGCCGGCACCACCCGCCCGGGGGCACGTGCTTTTTCGTTCTACTCTGCGGGGGCCAGCTCGACGCCGGTCACGGCCATCTCACCGTCGCCCTCAGCCAGATCCAGGGTCCGGACATTACCGGCGGCCAGCAGGTCAGGCAGGCCCGCACGCAGGCGCGCCACCTGTACTGCCGGGGCCGTCACCGTGGCCGTCAGGACCTCGGTGCGCTGCTTGACCTTTGCCTCCGACTTCGCCTTGCGGATGCCGCCGAGGGCCTGGGCAACGGTTCCGAGGACCGCAGCGTCGGCACCGGACACTTCTGCGGCGAGACCCTCAACGGCAGGCCAGGGTGCCCGGTGGACGGAACCTGCACGCCACCAGCTCCAGACCTCTTCGGTGGCGAAGGGCAGGAACGGGGCGAACAGCCGCAGCAGCGAATCCAGCGTGGTGGCCAGGGTTGCCAGGACGGATGCCTGCTCGGCGTCACCGGCGGCGCCATAGGCGCGGTCCTTGATCAGCTCCACATAGTCGTCCGTGAAGGACCAGAAGAAGGACTCGGTGATCTGCAGTGCCCGGGCGTAGTCGTAGCTCTCGAATGCCTTCGTTGCATTGTTGACGACGTCGACCAGCTGCACCAGCAGGGACTTGTCCAGCGGGTTCGTGATGACCGACGCGTCGGCGGAAACCACAGTGGCTTCCGTCGCACCGAGGTTCAGCACGAACTTGGAGGCGTTGAGCAGCTTGATGGCCAGGCGCCGGCCGATCTTCATCTGTGCGATCTCGTACGCCGTGTCCGCACCCAGCTTGGCCGAGGCAGCCCAGTAGCGGACGGCGTCGGACCCGTACTCGTTGAGCACATCCGTGGGGACGACGACGTTGCCCTTGGACTTGGACATCTTCTTGCGGTCCGGATCCAGGATCCAGCCGGAGATCGCAGCATGCTTCCATGGAGCCGCGTGCTGCAGGGCATCGGCGCGGACCACGGAAGAGAACAGCCAGGTCCGGATGATGTCGTGGCCCTGCGGGCGGAGGTCGAACGGGAAGACCTTGGAGAAGAGGTCCTCGTCCACGCCCCAGCCGCCCACGATCTGGGGGGTCAGGGAAGACGTGGCCCAGGTGTCCAGTACGTCCGCGTCGCCAATAAAGCCCCCCGGAGCGTTGCGCTGGGACTCTTCGTAGCCCGGAGCCGGGTCCGCAGCGGGATCTGCGGGGAGGGATTCGAAGGACGGAAGGATCGGGTTGTCGTAGTCCGGGTTGCCGGAGTTATCCAGCGGGTACCAGACCGGAACGGGAACGCCGAAGAAGCGCTGGCGGGAAACCAGCCAGTCACCGTTGAGGCCTTCGATCCAGTTCTCGTAGCGGGAGCGCATGAACGCCGGGTGGAAATCGATTTCCTTGCCGCGGGCGATGAGCCGTTCGCGGCGGTCGGCGTCGCGGCCGCCGTTGCGGATGTACCAC
Organism: Arthrobacter sp. 7Tela_A1; assembly: GCF_049311065.1. Taxonomy (NCBI): domain Bacteria; kingdom Bacillati; phylum Actinomycetota; class Actinomycetes; order Micrococcales; family Micrococcaceae; genus Arthrobacter; species Arthrobacter sp. 7Tela_A1. The sequence continues at coordinate 18,697 of NZ_JAXIOO010000005.1, forward strand.
TGGCGGCTGGTGACAACCTCAAGCGGCTTGTCGCCCTTTTCGAAGAAGTTCACCGGGTGGGTGATCTTCTTCGGCTCGCCGTCCAGGTCGCCGCTTTCGCGGAGCATCTCAACGACGGCTTCCTTGGCGCTGAAGACGGTCTTGCCGGCGACGGCTGCGTAGTTTTCCTGCGCTGCCGGCGTCGTGATCCATTCCGGGGTATCGGCAAGGATGCGGCCGTCGCGGCCGATTACGGCGCGGGTGGGCAGGTTCAGCTCACGCCACCAGGTGACGTCGGTGAGGTCGCCGAAGGTACAGATCATCGCGATGCCCGAGCCCTTGTCCGGCTTGGCCAGCGGGTGTGCCTTGACCTCGACCTCGACGTCGAAGAGAGGGGACTTCACAGTGGTGCCGAACAGGCGCTGGTAACGCTCGTCGTCGGGGTGTGCCACCAGTGCCACGCAGGCAGGCAGCAGTTCCGGGCGGGTGGTTTCGATGAAGATCTTTTCGCCGTCCGGGGCGTGGAAGCTGATCCGGTGGTAGGCGCCGGGCTGCTCGCGGTCCTCGAGCTCGGCCTGGGCCACGGCGGTGCGGAAGGTGACGTCCCAGAGGGTGGGGGCTTCTGCCATGTAGGCATCGCCGGCCTTGAGGTTCTCCAGGAAGGCGCGCTGGCTGACCGCGCGGGAATGGTCGTCGATGGTGCGGTAGGTGCGGGTCCAGTCGACGGACAGGCCAAGGGTGCTGAAGAGGTTCTCGAAGACCTTCTCATCCTCGACAGCCAGCTCTTCGCAGAGCTCGATGAAGTTCCGGCGGGAGATGACGTCGAAATCGCGCTGGTTCTTCGGGGCGGTTGCCGGCGGGCGGTAGTCCGGGTCGTACGGCTTCGTCGGATCGCAGCGGACGCCGTAGTAGTTCTGCACCCGGCGCTCCGTGGGAAGGCCGTTGTCATCCCATCCCATCGGATAGAAGACATTCTTGCCCTTCATCCGCTGGTAACGGGCCAGGACGTCGGTCTGCGTGTAGGAGAACATGTGTCCAACGTGCAGTGAGCCCGAGGCAGTCGGCGGGGGAGTGTCGATCGAGTAGACCTCGTCCCGGACCGTGTCGGGATTAAAGGCATAGGTGCCTTCTTCGCGCCAGCGGCGGCTCAGGGTCTCTTCCAGCCCTTCCAGGGCGGGTTTGTCAGGAACGGAAACGGTCGCGGCGGGCGTGTCTGTGCCCGGGATATTGTCAGCCATGGTGCCATTCTCCCACGGGTGCCGGCGCCCTCGTCGTCTGTGTCGCAGCTGCCTGGGGCGTGCGGTACTGCCGGGCCTTTCCGGTGCGGGGGCAACCGCCTGGCATCCGTACATGGCTGATACCGGCAGCGTGGATCCGTCCCAGGTGCGCGTGAAGCGCATCTATGCAGCGCCCGACGGCGGCTTCCGGGTACTGGTCGACAGGCTCTGGCCGCAGGGAGTGTCCAAGGCAAGGGCGGAGTTGGACGCCAACGACGCCGTCGTGGAGTTTGGCGTCCAGTGCGCTTCCCGGCCGGAGACTGTCCTGCTCTCGCGGCCCGCAACGAGCAGGAGAACGAGGCAGTGGTGCTGCGGGACTATTTGCTGGGCCGGAATTTCACGTAGCTGTAGCCAATGAGGGCCATTGCTATGCAGCCGGAGAGGATAAGCGCCGCGCCGGTGGTCCAGCCGCCCGGAAGCCACCAGACATCTTCGAACGGCCACCAGACGGGAACCTTGCGCCAGAGACCCCAGATGATTCCGGCGGCGATCAGGGTCGATGCGCTGGTGAGGGCAATGACAATCCGGACCCAGGACTGCACGCCCTGTTCGGCCGCGCGGTAGGCCTGGACTTTCACGGGATGCAGCCAGCGGCTGGCCCAGTGGTAGCGAAGGGACAGGATTGCCAGGCCGGCGACCAGCATGAGCAGGCCGGGGCCGGGAAGCACCAGGGCGGCAGCTCCCAGCACAATCAGGGTCCAACCGGCCACTTCAATGCCCGTGCGGCGGACCCACGCGGGGATTCTGTCGGTGCGCGGCATGGGACTAGCTTTACACAGCCCTCCTTCCGGACCGACACCTCCGGCCTGGCCGGGGGCCCCGTTTCCTGGTTGCCGAGGTCCCGCCGGAGTGGCCTCGGCCCACGCGGGAGTCGGGGACCGGGACCGCCGGGATGGGGATGAGTGGGGCGGCCGAAGCTGAAGGGAAGCCGCCCGGCCCCTGAAGCACCCCAGAACAGCGTCGGAACGGCGGGACGAAACCTGAAACGGTTCGAGATGAGCCAGGGTTCCCACAAAACGTGACAGGTGATACTCGTGAGGTCACAGGGCACAACTCCCGTCACAGTACGTGGGAAGGCCGGTACGGGGAGATGGAAAGGGGCAGCCAATGGGCTCTCTAGGTGCGATCCGGCATCCCCATAAGTCGCATGTGCGCCGTCGGCTGCCCTATGTGCAGCGCAGCACTCATGGTCTACGAAGACCTGACCGTCAGCGGTCGGTGTCCGCCAGGGACTCCCGCACCAGCTGCACGAACAGTCCAGGGTTGCCGAGTACAAGCTCAGCCGTGATGCGCAGGGTGTGGTATCCCTGTGCGGTTGCGGCGTTCCATCGGTTCCGGTCCTGGCGGTAGTGCGTCCGGTTGCTGTGGAACTCGAAGCCGTCGATCTCAACGATGAGCCGCCCGGCAACCACAAAGTCCACCCGGCCGACGCCCGGCACCAGGACTTCCTCCTGGACCTCCAGCCCGGCAGCCAACAGGTGGTACCGGGCGCAGACCTCAAGCGGCGATGCCTTGGGCCGGCCCATACCAGCCACGAGTCCTTGGGCCTGCCAATCCCGTGCCTGTTCCAAGTCGTGCTGAAGAGTCCGAAGCGTGAGAGCATTGCGCGCCACTGCGGATTCCGCGATGACCAGGGCCTGCAGCGGTGGCAGGCACCGGAAGGCGTCCCGGACAATGTCGGCCGGGGCCGCAATAAGCCGACCCCTTGTCCTCCTGCCCCGGTGCAGGCAGACACCGGGATGCTGGATGGACCTGTCCGCACGGACGTGTGCTTGTACTGGAGGCTCCAGAAGCCACCAGCCCAGTATGGCCGCAGCCGAAGCGCAGCTCAGCGACGACCCCAGGGACGCGGCCAGCGTCAGTTCTTTGGGACAGTCAGGCAGGCCGTAGTAGCCCGGGACCTTGTGCTGCAGCACACCGCGGCGTTCGGCCGCCCTAAGCTGTGTCCGGGTGAACCCGTTCGCCTCCCATGCACTGCGGCTAAGCAGTCCGTGGTGAGCTCGGCAGAAGGCCTCCATAGGATCCACCCGGCCAGTCTGACCATGTTGTCCGCTGACTATCCGTCTATCGGCCGGACCGGGAACATTCCGCCGTACGGCTACGCCTGTGGAGGACACAGGCGACTTCCGGTGGGAGCGGCCGAAAGAGACAGCTGCACGGTGAACTAGCCCGTGTTTTCCAGCCGCTCACGGAGCCATGCCAGACATGCAGCACCCTGTGCCTGCTGGAAAGCACGCAGAGTGGGCAGCCCGGGCGGCGGTGGCCTTCGTGCACTGTCGATCCCTGCCCGCCGTTCCCACGGATTGTGGCAGGCGGCAACCCGTGGGGCCTCACCATTCACTGCTGCCACAGAACGTGGGAAGGGCGGGCAGTCGACGGCCCAGAGCCCCCGGCGGACCCTTCCCGCGACACAGCAGGACACCCAGACAGCCCAACCGGGACGCAGTTCGCTAGGCTGGCCCGCATGACGAACAAGCGCGTGGTTGTAACCGGAGCAAGCTCAGGAATCGGTGCGGCAGCAGTCCGTGCCCTGCGAAAGACAGGCTGGGATGTTATTGCCGTCGCCCGCCGGGAAGACCGGCTGAAAGAGCTCGCAGCAGAGACCGGCGCCCAGGTCCTCACCTGCGACGTCACAGACCAGGCTTCGGTGGAAGCCATGGCCCGGCAGGTGCTGGAGGGTGGGGGAGTGGACGCCCTTGTGAACAATGCCGGCGGTGCCTTCGGCATGGACTACGTGGCGGAGGGAAAGCCGGAAGACTGGGTCCGGATGTACAACGTGAACGTTCTGGGGGCGCTTTACGTGACACAGGCGTTCCTCCCCTCGCTGCGCGAGAACGGACACGGGTCCATCCTCATGCTCACGTCCACGGCGGCGCTCGCAGCCTACGAAGGCGGAGCAGGCTACTGCGCCGCGAAAGCGGGCGAGGAAGCGCTGACCCAGGCACTGCGCCTTGAAGAGGCGGAGCACAACATCAGGGTTATCGAGATCCTTCCGGGCATGGTCAAAACCGAGGAGTTCTCACTGAACCGGCTGGGCGACGCCGCTGCGGCAGAGAAGATCTACGCCGGCGTCGAGAAGCCGCTTACCGCCGCCGACGTCGCGGACGTCATGGCCTACGCGCTCAACGCTCCTCACCACGTGAACCTGGACCAGGTCGTCATCCGGCCAGTGGCCCAGGCAGCGCAGCACAAAGTCATCCGCCGCTAGGCGACGCGGCCGACCCGATCCGGCCGCCGGCATGGGCAGGCAAGAGAGACGTGACGCGGCCGCCCGGTACCCAGCTTCGACAGACGCCCGGAGGTGGCCTAAACTGGGCCAAGCAGCTTTGACCCGGCCATCACCGGCGAGCTTCCGGAAGAACAGTGCCTCTCCCCGCAGGGCAGGCACCCAGTAGAACCGGACGGGTAAGCCCGTCACAGCAGTCAATGAGCGGCAGCCGGCGTACGCATCTGGAATACCAGGGCGGACGACGGCGGCAAGCGAGGTGGTACCGCGGTTTCCCGCACGGCGTCAGCCGGAAGGGAGAATCGCCCTTGCATCCTGTTTTTACAGCCAGATTCATTTGCCGCTATCAGGATGACGAACATGCCACAGATCTACCCCAAGGCCTCCGCCGGCGATTCCGCCGAAGCTGCAGCGTCCTCGCCCAGGTTTCCCGAACTCGAAGAGCGGGTCCTGAAGTACTGGAACGAGGACGGTACCTTCCAGGCCTCCATCGATGCCCGGCCCGCCGGGGAAGAGGGCTCCAACGAGTTCGTTTTCTACGACGGTCCTCCCTTCGCCAACGGCCTGCCGCATTACGGCCACCTGCTCACCGGCTACGTCAAGGACCTGGTGGCCCGCTACCAGACCCAGCGCGGACACCGCGTTGAGCGCCGGTTTGGCTGGGACACCCACGGCCTGCCGGCCGAGCTGGAAGCCATGAAGCAGCTCGGCATGAGCGACAAGGTCCAGATCGAGAAGATGGGCATCGACAAGTTCAACGATGCCTGCCGTGCCTCGGTCATGAAGTACGCCGGGGAATGGCAGGACTATGTCACCCGCCAGGCCCGCTGGGTGGACTTCGAGAACGACTACAAGACGCTCAACGTCGAGTACATGGAGTCGGTCATCTGGGCCTTCAAGACCCTGCATGAAAAGGGCCTGACCTACAGCGGCTTCCGGGTGCTCCCGTACTGCTGGAAGGACGAGACTCCGCTCTCCAACCACGAGCTGCGCATGGACGACGACGTCTACAAGATGCGCCAGGACCAGACCGTCACGGTCACCTTCCCGGTCACCGCCGGAGACAACGTGCTCTCCGCGGAGCTCGAGGGCGTCAACGCCATCGCCTGGACCACCACGCCGTGGACCCTGCCCACCAACATGGCCCTCGCCGTCGGACCGGACGTCCGCTACGCCGTCGTTCCCGCCGGCCCCAACGGCACAGCTGCCGGTGAAGGCCGCTTCCTCCTCGCTGAGGACCTGGTCGCGTCCTACGCCAAGGACCTGGGATACGACGACGCCGAGGCAGCCCGAGCCGCCGTCACCTCCGTGCATACGGGCAAGGAGCTCGAAGGCCTGGGCTACACACCGCTCTGGAACTACTACGCCGACGCCGAGAAGTGGGGCACTGCCAACGCCTGGCGAATCGTCGTGGCCGACTACGTCACCACCACCGACGGCACCGGAATTGTCCACCAGGCCCCGGCCTACGGTGAAGACGACCAGAAAATCTGCGAAGCCAACGGCATCCCGGTGATCCTCTCCGTGGATGAGGGCGGCAAGTTCCTGCCCATGTTCGGCGAAGGCCCGCTGAGCGAAATCGCCGGCCTGCAGGTCTTCGATGCCAACAAGCCGATCACCCGTGAGCTGAAGTCCGAGGGGCGCCTGCTGCGCCAGGCCAGCTACGAGCACAGCTACCCGCACTGCTGGCGCTGCCGGAACCCGCTGATCTACAAGGCTGTCTCCTCCTGGTTCGTGGAGGTCACCAAGATCAAGGACCGCATGATCGAGCTGAACCAGCAGATCAACTGGATCCCGGAGAACGTCAAGGACGGCCAGTTCGGCAAGTGGCTTGAAAATGCCCGGGACTGGTCAATCAGCCGCAACCGCTACTGGGGCAGCCCCATCCCGGTCTGGGTGTCGGATGACCCCAACTACCCGCGCACGGACGTCTACGGCTCCCTCGCCGAGATGGAAGCCGACTTCGGCCGGCTGCCGCTGAACAAGGAGGGCCAGCCGGACCTGCACCGTCCGTTTATCGACGAACTGACGCGTCCTAACCCGGACGACCCCACCGGCAAGTCCACCATGCGCCGCGTCGAGGACGTTCTGGACGTCTGGTTTGACTCCGGCTCGATGCCGTACGCCCAGGTGCACTATCCGCACGAGAACGCCGACTGGTTCGAGCACCACAACCCCGGCGACTTCATCGTGGAATACATTGGCCAGACCCGCGGCTGGTTCTACACGCTGCACATCCTGGCGACCGCACTCTTCGACCGGCCCGCGTTTACCAACGTGATCAGCCACGGAATCGTCCTCGGTTCCGATGGACAGAAGATGTCCAAGTCGCTGCAGAACTACCCGGACGTTTCCGAGGTCCTGGACCGCGACGGCTCGGACGCCATGCGCTGGTTCCTGATGGCCTCACCGATCCTGCGCGGCGGCAACCTGATCGTCACCGAACAGGGGATCCGCGACGGCGTCCGCCAGGTCATCCTGCCGCTGTGGAACGTGTGGCACTTCTTCACCCTCTACACCAACGCCGCGAACAACGGTGCCGGGTATGAGGCGTCGCTGCGCCACGAATCCACCGAACCGCTGGATACCTACATGCTGGCCGCCACGGGCGACCTCATCCGGGACATGACGACGGCGCTGGACACCTACGACGTTTCGGTCGCCTGCGACATGCTGCGCGCCTACATGGATACGCTGACCAACTGGTACGTCCGCCGCAGCCGCTCCCGGTTCTTCGACGAAGACACCCAGGCCTTCGACGTCCTCTACACCTGCCTTGAAGCTGTCTGCCGTGTTGCGGCGCCGCTGCTGCCGCTGGTGACCGAGGAGATCTGGCGCGGTTTGACGGGCGGACGCTCGGTCCACCTGACCGACTGGCCCGAAGCCGGTGCCTTCCCCCGGGACCCGGACTTGGTGGCCCGCATGGACCTCACCCGGAAGATCGCTTCCGTCGGCTCCTCGCTGCGCAAGGCCGCCAACCTCCGGGTCCGGCTGCCGCTGGCCGGGATGACCGTGGTCGCTCCGGAAGCCGAAGCGCTCCAGGGGCAGTTCGCCGCGATCATCGCGGATGAACTGAACCTCAAGTCCGTCCGCCTGGTCGATGCCGCAGAGGCTGATCCTGCCGAGTTCGGCATCACGCAGAAGCTGGTGGTGAACGCACGCGCCGCCGGCCCGCGCCTGGGCAAGAACGTCCAGGCCGCCATCAAGGGCTCCAAGTCCGGTGACTGGTCCGTGGCCGAGGACGGGACAGTCACTGCCGGGGGACTGGCGCTGGAACCGCACGAGTACACCCTGGAAACGGTGGTGGAGTCCGGAGACGGTGAATCCTCGAAGGCCGTGGCAGTCCTGCCCGGCGGCGGGTTCCTGGTCCTGGACACGGAGGTAACTCCGGAACTGGCAGCAGAGGGCGCCGCCCGCGACGCCATCCGTGCCATCCAGCAGGCCCGCCGCGACGCAAACCTCCACATCAGCGACCGGATCCGCACTACCATCCGCACGTCGGAGGCGGATGCGGCCGCGCTGGAAGCCAACGACAGCCTGATCAAGACTGAAACACTCACGGCTGAGCTGATTGTTGCGGGCGACCTGGCGGTCAAGGACAACGACAAAGACACCGACAAATACATCGTGACCGTGGAGAAGATCTGATGACCGCTGAAGACAGCCCCTCAGGCTCCATCGACGGCTTCTCAGTCGAGAGCGTCTACGCTGAACTGCTCAGCCGTGCCCCGGAGAACAAGATGGAGCCGCGGATGGCTCCGCTGTTCCGGGCCATGGAAATCCTGGGCGAGCCGAACAAGGCGTTCCCGATCATCCACATCACCGGGACCAACGGCAAGACGTCGACGGCGCGGCTGATCGAGGGCGGCCTGCGGGCGTACGGGCTGCGCACCGGCCGGTACACCAGCCCGCACCTGAGCAAGGTCACCGAGCGCATCAGCATCGACGGTGAACCCGTCGCCGACGAGACGTTCGTCCGGATCTGGGACGAGATTCGTCCCTACCTGGAAATGGTCGACGCCGAACTCGATGCCGCCGGTGAACCGCGCCTGACCTACTTCGAGTGCGTGACGATCCTGGCGTTCGCAGTCTTTGCCGACGAACCGGTGGACGTGGCCGTGATCGAAGTTGGTCTCGGCGGCATCACCGACGCCACCAACGTGGGCGACGGCGCCGTATCGGTGGTGACCCCCATTTCCCTGGACCACACCGAACTCCTGGGAGACGACGTCGCCGACATTGCGTTGGAGAAGGCCGGCATCATCAAGGAGAACGGATTCCTGATCAGTGCGGCCCAGCCGGTGGAAGCCGCACAGGTGCTGCTGGAGAAGGCCAACGAGGCAGGTGTCCCGTTCCGCTTTGAGGGGATCGAGTTCGGGGTGGAATCCCGCACCATGGCCGTCGGCGGACAGCTGGTGACCGTCAATGGACTGGCCGGCCGCTACGAGGACCTCCTCGTGCCGCTGCACGGAGAACACCAGGCGCAGAACGCCGCCGTCGCCGTCGCGGCACTGGAAGCCTTCATCGGGGGCGGATCCAAGGAACTGGACGTGGAGCTGCTGCGCACCGGATTCCAGACCGTCACGTCTCCGGGGCGCCTGGAGGTTGTCCGCACGGCACCGACGATCATTGTCGATGCAGCCCATAACCCTGCCGGAGCCCGGGCCAGCGCCCAGGCCGTGCTCGAGTCCTTCAACCTGTCCTCCCTGGTGATCGTCGCCGGGATCCTCACGGAGAAGGACGCCGTCGGAATCCTCGCGGAACTGCGTGAGGTCCTCGGGGACACCGTCACCGGCATCTGCCTCACCCAGTCCAGTTCACCGCGGGCGACCCCGGCCGAGGAACTCGTGCAGGACGCTGTCGACGCCGGCTTCCCGGACGAGTCGATCCAGGTGGAGCCGGGCCTGGACAATGCCATTGAATGGGCCGTGGCCAAGGCAGAGGAAAACAACGACCTCGCCGGCGGCGTGCTCGTCATCGGTTCCATCACCGTGGTCGCCGAAGCGCGTACCCTTCTCGGAAAGTAAGTCCATGGCACGAATGACCAAGGCCCAGCGCGATTGGCGCCCGGGCATGCCGAAAAAACGCCGTTCCATCCGCGTGATGTTCGCTTCCACGGTGCTGAGCCTGGAAGCCTTCGTGGTGCTCTTCGGAACCCTTGTCGTCTTCGGGCTGCAGCGGGAGACGCTGGAACCCCTGGTGATCCTGATTGGCGGGGTCCTCCTGGCAGCAGCCCTGATAGGTGCCTGTGCCTTCCTGTCCAAGCCGGCGGGCCCCTGGATTGGCTGGGTTCTTCAACTGGCCATCATCGCCACCGGCTTCCTGGAACCCATGATGTTCTTCGTCGGGGCCCTGTTCGCCGGCACCTGGTGGTACGCCCTCCGGGCAGGGGCGCGGCTGGACCGGGAGAACCGGCAGCGGGACAAGGAACAGGCGGAGTGGGAAGCTGCCCACGGGTCCGAATCCGGCGAAGCCGCCACCAGCTAGGCTTAGTACCAGTCACCCCACAACCTCCAAGGAGATATCCAGCGTGAGCACCGAGCGCACACTTGTCCTGATCAAGCCCGACGGCGTCCGCCGCAACCTGACCGGCGCCATCCTGGCCCGCATCGAAGCCAAGGGGTACACCCTGGCTGAGCTGAAGAAGATGGACGCCACCAGGGAACTGCTGGAGGCGCACTACGCCGAGCACGTGGGAAAGCCGTTCTACGAGCCGCTGGTCGAGTTCATGCTCAGCGGTCCGATCGTGGCGGCCGTCTTTGAAGGCCAGCGCGTCATCGAGGGTTTCCGTTCACTGGCCGGCGCCACCGAACCGACTACTGCTGCGCCGGGAACCATCCGCGGAGACTTTGGCCGCGACTGGGGAACCAAGGTCCAGCAGAACCTGGTGCACGGCTCGGATTCCGCCGAATCGGCCGAGCGCGAGATCGCCATCTGGTTCGGTAAGTAACCGGACAGCGCACACAGCGTCTCTGTAACGCGCAGGAGGCTTAGGCTGTGGGCCATGGCACATATCTACAATGCAGACCTCAGTCCTTCCAAGGCCGAACTGATCTCGGAGTGGCTGCCAACGGCTTCGTGGTTCCCGGCAGACGGTGCGGACGGCGCGCCGGTTGCCGCGCGGCCTGTCGGTGCTTTCCGGTTTGATGACCCGCAGGGCGAAGTGGGGATGGAGACCCACATCATGCAGGCGGGGCCGCTGACCGTGCAGGTGCCGCTGACGTACCGCGGGGAACCGCTCCAGGGGGCAGAGGCGTACCTCATCGGTACGATGGAGCACTCGGTGCTCGGCCGCCGCTGGGTCTATGATGCCTGCGGTGATCCGGTGTACGTGGCAGCCTTCGCTGCGGCGGTGATCGACGGCGTCGGGCAGGCACTGCAGTACGTCGAAGAAGACGGCGTGCGCCGGGAGCTGGCCCGGAGCCTCACCCTGGAGACCAGCGGAATGCCCGACGGCGAGGAGCTGGTGGAAGCTCCGGAACGCGAGCCGGCCGGCTGGACGGTAACCAGGATGCTGCACGAGAACTGGGAACTCTCCCTGGTCCGGATCCTGGACCTGGGCGGCCGCGCCGCGCCGCCGCCGTCGCTCGTGGCCCTGTGGGACGGACAGCAGGACCCGGCAGTGCTCGGTTGGGCTTTTCCGCTCGGCCAGCCCGGGAGCTAGCTTCCCAGGAATGAATTCATGAAGCGGAAGAATATGGACGCTGCTGTGGCGATCCACAGCAGCGCCGTGATAGCCCATGCCCATTCTGAAACGAAGCGGACCAGTCCGCGGGGTGCGGGAATGACCCCGTGGGCGAGGTTCCTGACTGTCGTGAAGACGAACAGCGGGATCATCGCCGTCCAGACCACAATGCAGTAGATGCACAGCACGTAGATATCGAAGAGCGCCTGACTCCAGAGCCACACCACGAAAACCATGCCGAGCGTGACGCCGGCCTGGAAGGCTGCCCAGTACCAGCGGGAGAACCGGGCGCCGGCGAACATCGACATGGCCACGGTGACGGTCACAGCGAAGGCAATGATGCCGATCAGGGGATTGGGGAAACCAAACAAGGACGCCTGCCAGGTTTGGAAGACGGTGCCGCAGGAGACCCAGGGGCTGATGTCGCAGCTGGTGATGTAGTCGGCGTCCGCGTACACCCGCAGGCGTTCAACGACCAGGATCCCGGATCCCAGCCAGCCCACGATCGAGGTAATGAGCACCAGCCACGCAAATGGCCGCTGCCGCACGGACCGTGGGATGTTCTCTTCGCCGTTATCGCGGGCACGATCCCTGCTGATCGTCGGGCGGGTGGCGCTGGAAGTCACGCGGGGCTCCTTATCGGACAGGTGTCGGTCGTCCGATTCTATGCCCAGCAAGCTGGCGGAATGACCGCCGTGTGAGATAATGACTGTGGCTGTTGGCGGAACCACATTCCGTCGATGGTCCAGCGACAGGCTTCCGGTGCTGTTGGCGATGCTTCCCGAGACACGAATGCCCATCAATCCGGATGGGACAGGGGAATCCGCCGTACAGTCCTACCCCAGCCCAAACGCCTCGCCGTTAAGAGCAGGTAGCAGGAAAAGCGCCGCTGGTCTTGCGAGTGATGCCGTGCCCTCACGATGGCGCGACCTGGCGGGACATTTAGACGACTTCCGGCTGGCGCAGGCTGCGATGCCACGCACAGCCGATACATTGCCCTCCGGGCATTGGAATGTGGCCAGTGCCGCGGGGGCCGGAGCATAGCTTTATATGAATATTGAACGCACAACAGAAGAAGCGGTCGAACCGGCGGAAACTGCGCAGGCCGGACCGGCAGCAGGGCAGCCTGAAGCGCCTGCACAAGAGGGTGCAAAGGCCCCCGCCAAGCGCCCTTCACGGGCACGTCGCAAGCCGCCGGTGGATGCTGCTGCCGGGGCGGACACAGGAGCAGGAACTGAGCCTGCCGTTACGGAAACTGCGGCAGAGCAGGCCTCCGCCGCGGCCGTAGCTGATCAGGGCACAGGCGTCTCCGCCGATGCTGACGCCAAGCCCAAGCGAACCCGTGCGCCCCGCCGCAGGGCCTCCGCCGAGCAGAGCGCCCCTGCCACCTCTCCCGCCGCGGACGCCGAGACGGCAGACGTTGCCGGTGAAGCTGCTGAAGACCCCGCAGCTGAACAGCCCGCAAAGGCGGTTCGCCGGCGCCGCAGCCCGGCAAAGAAGCCTGAAGCTGCCGCGGAACCGGCACACAAGGCCGACGCCGCAGCATCTGAGGCTCCTGCGGCTGCGGCTGACGGAGAGCCTGAAGCTCCCACCGTAGAGGCCGGGGACGCCAAAGCAGCCCCACGTACCCGGACGCGCCGTCGGGCCGCCGCTAAGACAGGATCTCCTGCACCGGAGGCAGCCGATACGGCTCCCGACGCCGACGCTGAAGCTGCGCCGGTAACGGCAGGCGAAAACGCTGCCGCTTCGGCTCCAAAGGAATCCGAACCGGCTGCCGCACCTGCCGTCCTGGACCCCTTCGCCATTCCGGAATCACCCACCTCGGTGCTCTTCCATGCCCCTGACCTCACAGCCGTCAAGGCGCTGGCTCCGGTTGCCCCCGAGTCCGGCCCCGAGGACGACACCGACGAGGACGCCAAGGAAGGCGGCCGTTCGCGCCGCAGCCGCCGCCGCAGCCGTGGACGCAGCCGCTCTGAAGGCGACGACGCCGCTGACGGTGAAGACAGCAGTCAGGCGCCCGGTGTTGGGGAAGAGAGCGCAGATGGCGTCACCTCCCGCCGCCGCCGTCGCCGCCGCCGCGGAGATGCAGACCTGGAACTGACCGGCGGATCCGATGATGATCCGCCCAACACCGTCACCCGGGTACGCGCTCCGCGTGCCCACGCCGAAGCACCGGTCAGCGACCGTGTCACCTCGGTAAAGGGCTCTACCCGCCTGGAGGCAAAGAAGCAGCGCCGCCGCGAATCACGCGAATCCGGCCGCCGCCGCCACGTCATCACCGAGGCGGAGTTCCTGGCGCGCCGCGAATCGGTCGACCGGCAGATGATCGTCCGCCAGCGCGATGACAGGATCCAGATCGGCGTCCTCGAAGACGGTGTACTGGCCGAGCACTTCGTGTCCAACACCCAGCAGGACTCCCTGATTGGCAACGTCTACGTTGGCAAGGTCCAGAACGTGCTCCCCAGCATGGAAGCCGCGTTCGTGGACATTGGACGCGGCCGCAACGCCGTGCTCTATGCCGGGGAAGTGAACTGGGATGCCGCCGGGCTGGACGGACAGCCGCGCCGCATCGAGCTGGCGCTGAAGTCCGGCGACTCCGTGCTGGTCCAGGTCACCAAGGACCCGGTCGGGCACAAGGGGGCCCGCCTGACCAGCCAGATCTCGCTGCCCGGACGTTACCTGGTGTACGTCCCGGGCGGTTCGATGACCGGCATCTCCCGCAAGCTGCCCGACGTCGAGCGCAACCGCCTGAAGAAGATCCTCAAGGACCACCTGCCGCAGAACGCCGGCGTCATTGTCCGCACAGCGGCCGAAGGCGCCTCCGAAGAGGAGCTGATGAATGACATCAACCGGCTCCGTGCGCAATGGGAGAACATCGAGGCCAAGGCCAAGTCCACCAAGACCCTGCCGCCTGAACTCCTCTACGGCGAACCCGACCTCACCATCAAGGTGGTCCGCGACGTCTTCAACGAGGACTTCTCCAAGCTGATCGTCTCCGGCGAGGAAGCCTGGGACACCATCGAGGCCTATGTCACCTACGTGGCACCGGACCTGGTGGGCCGCCTCGAGAAGTGGACCAAGGACGAAGATATCTTTGCGGCCAGCCGCATTGATGAGCAGATCGCCAAGGCACTGGACCGCAAGGTCTTCCTGCCGTCGGGCGGCTCGCTGGTTATCGACCGCACCGAAGCCATGACCGTGGTGGACGTCAACACCGGCAAGTTCACCGGCAGCGGCGGAAACCTCGAAGAAACCGTCACCAAGAACAACCTGGAAGCTGCGGAGGAAGTTGTCCGCCAGCTCCGCCTGCGGGACATCGGCGGCATCATTGTCATCGACTTCATCGACATGGTGCTCGAAGCCAACCGTGACCTCGTGCTCCGCCGCCTGGTTGAGTGCCTGGGCCGGGACCGCACCAAGCACCAGGTTGCCGAGGTGACCTCGCTGGGCCTGGTGCAGATGACGCGCAAGCGCATGGGTACCGGCCTGCTGGAAGTCTTCGGCGAGGAATGCTCGCACTGTGCCGGCCGCGGCGTCATTACCCATGACATCCCGGTGGAGCACCGGCGCAGCACCAGCCACGCCGGCCACGCCGTCTCGGAGGACAACCACTCCCAGCACCTGAAGCAGGAGAAGCAGTCCCGCGGAGAGCGCAAGCGCCGCAACCGGAACCAGAACCAGAACCAGAACCAGCCTGCTCCCGCTGCCGCGGAGCAGACAGCGGCCGAGGAAACCCAGCCGGATGAGCGTGCAGCCAAGGCAGAGGCCGCACGCGCTGCTCTGGCCACGATTGCCGCTGCCGCCGCAGCAGCCCACGGCGCTGAGGAGGCGGCCGGCAGCCCTGCGTCGCCGGCCGAGGCGCCTGCCGAGCCTGCTGAAAAGCCGCTGATCAAGGAACCGCAGGACGATCTCCCGGAGGAAGCCGGAGCAATCCTGCGGATCCAGGGTGAAACCGTGATTGTCCCGCGGCGTGAACGCCGGCGCCCGGTCCGCCAGGAAGCCCAGCTCACCCTGGAAAGCCTGACCGAGGCGTTCAACGACGTCTCCCCGGTTCCGCCCGCGGCAGAGGACAAGACGCCGTCCTCCGGAAACGTGTCTGCGGGCGGCAGGTCCGCCGCTGACAGCGGTGTGGTTGCGCCTGTGGAAGAGCCTGCCCGCCGTCCTCGGCGCCGCCGCGCCGCACGCAGCCCGCAGGGCGCCGCCGACGCGCAGATCATCAAGGCCGGTTCCGAGGGCCTTGAGTCCGCTGCGCAGGGGAGCAGCACCACGGCCGTGGCTGCGCTCCCGGCTGAACGGCCCAAAGCGGAGGCCAGTACTCCGGTAATTCTTGGAGTCGGAGTTCCCGCATCTGATCTGTAAGACCACTGCAGCGTGTTTCGAACAGCAGCAGGCCGCCGCCCCGCCGTCCACGGCGGCGGCCGGCGGGCGGTTACCGGGAGGGGGGCGGCGGCCCCCCCGGGCGGGGCCCCCCACCCCCCGCCCCCCCCCCCCCCCACCCCGGGGGGGGGGCCCTGCTGCCGTTAACCGTCAGGGGCGCTGCGGCCAGCGCGGACTCAGGGCCCGGCGAAGTGTTATAGAGTAGTACCTAGCGCAGTGACGTCCGTTGTGGATGGAACGCTGGATCGGCCGTGCATTTGCGGCTTATGGGTCCCTTAGCGTAACCTTGAACTTCGGTGCGAACGCCTTCGAAGCCGTTATTCGGTACAGGGCGTAACTGCATGGCGCAACCTGGGCACAAATCTGGTCCGGGGAAGTGCGCATCCAAGTATTAAACGTCGAGAGAAGTGAGTTCCCAAGTGGTGTACGCGATTGTCCGCGCTGGCGGCCGCCAAGAAAAGGTTTCCGTTGGAGACCTCGTAACCCTGGACCGCGTCCCCGGTGGAGCCGGCAGCACCTTTGAGCTGCCTGCCCTGCTTTTGGTTGATGGCGACAAGGTCACCTCTGCCGCTGCGGACCTGGCAAAGGTTACGGTTACGGCAGAAGTTATCGAAAACTTCCGGGGTCCGAAGATTGTCATCCAGAAGTTCAAGAACAAGACCGGTTACAAGAAGCGTCAGGGCTACCGCTCCTCGCTGACCAAGGTCAAGGTCACCTCCATCAACTCCTGATTCCTACGTTCCGGCCCGCCAAGGGCTGGATCCGCGGGATGGCCCGCACCTTAGGCATCAACATCAGTCAGAGCAAAGGCAGGATTAGAAAATGGCACATAAGAAAGGTGCGAGCTCTACTCGCAACGGCCGTGACTCCAACGCACAGTACCTGGGCGTGAAGCGTTTCGGCGGCCAGGTCGTCAAGGCCGGCGAAATCATCGTTCGCCAGCGTGGCACCCACTTCCACCCCGGTGCAGGCGTTGGCCGTGGCGGAGATGACACGCTGTTCGCCCTCGAGGCAGGTGCCGTTGAATTCGGCAGCCGTCGTGGACGCCGCGTCGTGAACATCGTCGCAGCCGCCGAGTAATTCTCGGCAAATAGCATTTCCGGTGGGGGGGGGCGCGGGGGCCCCCCCCCCCACCTGTTTTTTAAGCCGGGTAGACTTGGCTTGATCCAATTTTTTCAACAAGGAGAACCATGGCCAGCTTTGTAGACCGTGTTGTACTGCATGTTTCAGGCGGTGCCGGCGGCCATGGTTGCGTGTCCGTAAAGCGCGAAAAGTTCAAGCCGCTCGGCGGTCCCGACGGCGGTAACGGCGGCGACGGCGGCGACGTCATCCTGCGCGTGGACGGCCAGACCACCACGCTGCTCGACTACCACCACGCCCCACACCGCCACGCCGGAAACGGCGGACCGGGCATGGGCGACTGGCGTGCGGGCAAGACGGGGGAGACCCTGGTGCTGTCCGTTCCTGAAGGTACGGTCGTCAAGTCCAAGGACGGAAAAGTCCTGGCCGACCTTGTTGGCATGGGCGCTGAATACGTCGCCGCTGCCGGCGGCCAGGGCGGCCTGGGCAACTCCTCGCTCTCCTCGCAGAAGCGCAAGGCCCCCGGCTTCGCCCTGCTGGGCACACCGGGCGATGAGCGGGACATTGTCCTGGAACTTAAGTCGATCGCCGACATCGCGCTGGTCGGTTTCCCCTCCGCCGGCAAGTCCTCGCTGATCGCGGCCATGTCCGCGGCGCGGCCCAAGATCGCCGACTACCCCTTCACCACGCTGATCCCGAACCTGGGCGTTGTCCAGGCCGGTGATGTCCGCTTCACCGTGGCCGACGTTCCGGGGCTCATCGAGGGTGCTTCCGAAGGCAAGGGCCTGGGACACCACTTCCTGCGCCATGTGGAACGCTGTGCTGCCCTCGTCCATGTCCTGGACTGCGCCGCCCTGGAAACTGACCGGGATCCGCTCGGCGACCTCGACGTGATCGAGGCCGAACTCGAGAAGTACGAAGTGGACATGAGTTATGCGGGTGCCGACGGCGACGTCGTTCCGCTGAACCAGCGTCCGCGCCTGGTGGCACTGAACAAGGTCGACGTGCCCGACGGACGCGACATGGCAGAGTTCGTCCGTCCGGAGCTCGAAAAGCGCGGCTACCGCGTATTCGAGGTCTCTGCAGCGAGCCACGAAGGTCTTCGTGAACTCGGCTTCGCCATGGCCGCCATCGTCGCTGAAGCCCGCAAGGCAATCGAAACCGCTCCGCCGCGGATCGTCGCGCCCGTGGTGCGTCCGCGGTCCGTCAACGCCAAGGGCGGATTCACCATCCGCCGCGAGGAGCGCAACCTCGAACCGCTGTTCCGCGTCCTGGGCGACAAGCCGGTGCGCTGGGTCCAGCAGACGGACTTCACCAACGACGAAGCCGTCGGTTACCTGGCCGACCGCCTGGCCAAGCTCGGTGTCGAAGACCAGCTCTTCAAGGCCGGCGCCAAGCCCGGCGATGCCGTAGTCATTGGCGAGGGCGACGGCGTCGTCTTCGACTGGGAACCGACCATGATTGGCGGCGCCGAACTGCTGGCTGCCTCGCCGCGCGGCTCGGACATCCGCATCGAGGACTTCTCCCGTCCGACCCGCAGCGAAAAGCGCGAGGACCACCAGCAGCGCAAGGACGCCCGTGCAGCGGCCCGTGCCGAGCTGGAAGCCGAGCGCAAGGCGGGAATCTGGACCGAATCGGTCAACTACAAGCATTCCAGTCCTCAGCCTGCCGAAGACGACTAATCCCTTCACGAAGTCGGAATGGGCGGGGCTTGGGCATAGGCTGGATCGGTCATGACTGAAGAATCTGAAGCAAAGACCGTTTCCGCTCCCAAGCGCCCGCTCCAGTCCCGCGCGGGCCTCGGCCGTGCCCGCCGCATCGTCGTCAAGGTGGGATCCTCCTCCCTGACATCGGTTGCGGGCGGCATTTCGGACGAGGCGCTGACGTCCCTGGCGGACGTCCTCGCTGCCAGGCGGCAGCAGGGGACTGAGATCATCCTGGTCTCCTCGGGGGCGATTTCAGCAGGCCTTGCGCCGCTGGGCCTGAGCCGGCGCCCGTCCCAGCTCTCCACCCAGCAGGCCGCGGCCAGCGTGGGTCAGGGACTGCTGATGGCGCGCTACACCGAAGCATTCGGACGGCATGGCGTCACCGTCAGCCAGGTCCTGCTGACGGTGGAGGACCTGATGCGCCGAACCCACCACGCCAACGCCCACCGGGCGATGGAGCGGCTGCTGAACTTCGGTGTCGTACCGATCGTCAACGAGAACGACACGGTTGCCAGCCACGAAATCCGCTTCGGCGACAATGACCGGCTGGCGGCTCTCGTGGCGCACCTGGTCAAGGCGGACGCACTGATCCTGCTCTCCGACGTCGACTCCCTCTATGACGGTCCGCCCTCGGCGGGTGCCCGGCGCATTCGCGAAGTCACCGGTATGCAGGACCTTGAGGACGTGCGCATCGGAAAGGTCGGCAAGGCCGGAGTGGGCACGGGAGGCATGGTCACGAAAGTTGAGGCCGCAACGATCGCGGCGCAGTCCGGCATCCCGGCGCTGGTCACCTCCACCGAAAACGCTGCCGCCGCCCTGGCCGGCGAAGACGTCGGTACCTGGTTCACCACCCGCGGCGTCCGGCAGCCCATCCGGCTGCTGTGGCTTGCGCACCTGGCCCGGATCCAGGGTTCGCTGGTGCTCGACGACGGCGCCGCGCGGGCCGTGGGGGAGCGCCGCCGTTCGCTGCTTCCGGCCGGGATCGTGGCGGTGGAAGGGCACTTTGAACCCGGAGACCCCGTCGCGCTGCGCGACACCTCCGGCCGGGTCCTTGCCCACGGCCTGACGAACTACGCCTCCGATGAGCTGCCGAAGATGCTCGGCCGTTCCACCCGGGAGCTGGCGAAAGAGCTGGGCCGCGGCTACGAACGTTCCGTGGTGCACGTGAATGACCTGGTAATCCTGCACCCGCACGGTGCCGGTCGGGGCGATAAGGCGCCGTCACGGACCGCACAGTCAGACGGCGCCGCGGCTACACTGGGAGCATGACCGCTGCCGATACTGCTGCCGTGACCGACGACCGCACCGCCGCTTCCGCGCCTTCGCCGGAGGACGTTGAAGCCGGCGTCAACAGCATCGCCGACCGCGCCCGGACCGCTGCCCGCCGGATGGCCCGTGCCAACCGGGCGTGGAAGGACCTGGCCCTGGAACAGATTGCCCAGGACATTGTGTCCCGGCGCGACCTGGTGCTGGCTGCCAACGCCGAAGACCTGCGGCGCGGACGGGACAAGGGAACATCCGAAGCACTGCTGGACCGCCTGACGCTCACGCCGGAACGCATCGACGGACTGGCTGAGGCCCTGCGGAGCCTGGCCGGCCTGCCGGACCCTGTCGGTTCAGTTGCCCGCGGGCAGACGCTGCCCAACGGCCTGCGGCTTCGGCAGGTGCACGTTCCGCTCGGCGTTGTGGGTGCCATCTACGAGGCCCGCCCGAACGTCACCGTGGATATAGCCGGCCTTGCCCTCAAGAGCGGCAACGCCGTGATCCTGCGCGGCGGCAGCGCGGCCGCAGCTACCAACACCGTGCTCGTGAACCTGATCCGGGACTCCCTGGACACAGTGGGGCTCCCCTCTGATGCGGTGCAGAGCATTGACACCTACGGGCGGCCGGGGGCCAACGTGCTGATGAAGGCGCGCGGCAAGGTCGACGTCCTCATTCCACGCGGCGGCCGCGACCTGATCCAGAACGTCGTCACCAACGCGTCCGTCCCTGTCATCGAGACCGGCGAGGGCAACGTCCACATCTACCTCGACGAATCCGCTCCTGAGGAGATGGCCGTCGACATCCTGGTCAACGCCAAGACCCAGCGTCCCAGCGTTTGCAACACCGTGGAGACCCTGCTGGTCCACAAGGACGCAGCGGCAGCCCGCGAGGTCCTGGCCGTCCTGGCATCGTCCGGCGTGCGGCTGCACGCCGACGAGCGCATCCGGGCGATCCTGCCCGAAGGCACCCAGGCAGTGGAGGCCACGGACGATGACTGGGGCCGGGAGTACATGGACCTGGACCTTGCCGTCTCCATGGTGGACTCCATGGAGGAAGCACTCGAGCACATCCGCCGGTGGACCACCGGCCATACCGAGGCGATCATTACCAACAACCTGGCCAACGCTGAGCGCTTCATTGCCGAGATCGATTCGGCCGCGGTGATCGTCAACGCGTCCACCCGGTTTACCGACGGCGGCGAGCTGGGGCTGGGCGCGGAGGTCGGCATCTCCACCCAGAAGATGCATGCCCGCGGCCCGATGGGCCTCAAGGAACTGACCACCACCAAGTGGATCATCCAGGGCGACGGCCAGGTGCGCGGCTAAAACACCTGCCCTGCGCGGGACCCGGACTGCGTTGTTCCGGGCGCCTACGCGTACCATTGATCTAGAAACGATGCTCCGCCGGGGGAACCGGCGGTTGATTTAGGGAGATTCATGCTGATCCAGCTTTCCAGTGCTGCGCTGATGGCGGCCGAAGTTGCCGAAGAACACGCCGAGGGAACGCCTCCGTTCGTCTACGGCGGCGTCATCTTTGCCATCTTCATGGTGCTGATGTTCGCGACCATGGCCTTTACCAGCCTTGGCCACCGCCATGAAGCGACGCCGGAACACGTTGACCCCCAGCGCCAGTTCACCAACAAGCACGACCACGGCCAGGGAATCCCCGAATAGGTCCCCGCCCTCAGGTGGAAGCGGCTGGAACTGGCATGCCTACAGCAGAAGAATCGGTGGAGAACGGACACCGCCCCTACCGCCTCGGCGTTATGGGCGGCACTTTCGATCCCATCCACCACGGTCACCTGGTTGCAGCCAGCGAAGTCGCGTCGGTCTTCGACCTCGACGAAGTGGTCTTCGTGCCGACCGGCGAACCGTGGCACAAGTCTTCCCAGGAAGTTACTCCAGCCGAACACCGCTACCTGATGACGGTCATCGCGACGGCATCGAATCCGCGGTTCAAGGTCAGCCGGGTCGACATTGACCGGCCTGGACCCACCTACACGATTGATACGCTGAGGGATCTGCGCCAGGCGCGTCCGGATGCCGAGCTGTTTTTCATCACCGGCGCGGACGCGATGGCGCAGATCCTTTCGTGGAAGGATGTCCAGGAGCTTTGGTCGCTGGCCCATTTCGTGGGCGTGACCAGGCCGGGCCACGAATTGCAGAACATGGGGCGCGACGACGTCAAACTCCTGGAAATTCCAGCCATGGCAATCTCCTCGACGGACTGCCGGCAGCGCGTCGCTGCATCGGAACCCGTCTGGTATCTCGTTCCGGACGGTGTGGTGCAGTACATCGCCAAGCACAAGCTTTATACACCTGCGCAGCAGCAGGTTCCGGCTGTCACCACTGAACCAGTAGCCTGAGCAATCAACACCGGATGGGTAGGAAATGACTAACGGTCCAGAGTCCGCAGATGCACCTCGACGCAGCCGCCGTGCGGCTGGCTCGGCGGCGGATGCGGGGCCCCAGGAACGGGAGTCCCAGCAGCGGGCGCGCGACCGCGAAGCGCTGCGCGCCTACAAGGCACTCACCGAAAGCCGGGCCCGCCCGGAGCCGGACAGTGCTAATCCGCCGACCCGGCGCCAGCTGCGCATCGCCCAGCAGCAGGCACAACAGGCCCAGCAGCAGGCACAACAGGCACAGCGGCAGCCCAGCAAGCAGTCCGATCGGGAAAAACCCGCTGTTGAGCGTCCCGCACCTTCGTCAGGGCGCCGTTCCGGTGCTGTAGTCCCTGATTCCTCCTCGTCACCTGCAGCAGCGTCCGCCTCCATCCAGGCAGCCAGCCGCAGGGAACGGCGGCTGCGCGCTGCCCAGCAGCCCGAACCCGCCGCAGGCCTCCAGCCCGCAACCCCGGCGCCAACGCGTGCCCCCGCCGTGTCCGGGACCCCGGATGCCTCGGTTTCCCCGGATGCCACGGTTTCCCCCAATGCCACGGAACCGTCCGATGCTGCTCCCGCAGAGGCGCCAGCAGCCGCAGAGGTGTCCGCTTCGGAGGCACACGCCACGCCGGCCCAGGCGCCGGAGGCCCCAAATGCCGACGTCGCCAACATGTCCGTGGAGCAGGCACTCGCCGCACGCGAGGCGCTCAAACACCAGGCCCGCAACCAAGTGGCCGCCATGGAAGCACTGCAGCAGTCGGATCCCCACGCTGTCGATCTGGAACTGCTGGCCCAGCAGCGTGCCCTGGCCGAACGCGCAGCGGTGCTGAACCGGCGCACGCAGAACATCCAGCGTCTGGCCCAGGAGAACGAGCAGCGCCGCTCGCCCCAATCCGACCCCACGACTGCCCACAACCTGGCGATGGTGACACCCCTGGAGTTTGTGGAGGTTCCCGGCGTCGGCCGGCCCGTCATGAAGCCGCCGCGCACCTCCCACGTGCCGATCGTGACGTCGTCGAACCCCGCGGCCCCGAACGCCCCGGCCACCGGACGGATGGGGCAGGTCCGGAAGCCGGCAGCCAACAGCCGCCCGGACCGGACCAAACAACGTGCCGAAAGCGCTGAAGTGCGGCACTCCCAAATTCTTGCCAGGGCCGATGCCCTGGTTAATGCGCCGCTGGAAGCAGACCAGGGGGCAAGGCCGATTGGTGCACGAAGTGCGTTCGGCCTGGACCCCCTGGATGTCATGACTGCAGGCCTCGGCCGCACCCGGAGGATGCGCTTGGTATCCCTGGGAGCCGTTGGTGTGGGCCTTGCCGCCCTCGCCGTCGGCATACTAATGATCGTCGGCGGCCTTGGCAGCTGATACCAAACAAGGAGACACGTTGAGCGCCACCGAATCATCCATGAATATTGCCCGTACCGCAGCGAAGGCGGCGTCGGCCAAGCTGGCGGATGACATCGTCGCCATCGACGTCAGCGAACGTCTTGCCATCACCGATATTTTCCTGATCGCATCGGCTTCGAACGAACGCCAGGTCAACGCCATTGTTGACGGCATCGAAGAGGAGCTGGCCAAGGAGGGGCTGAAGCCCGTCCGCCGCGAAGGACGCAGCGAAGGGCGCTGGGTCCTTCTGGATTACGCCACGGTAGTGGTGCATGTGCAGCACGAGGAAGACCGCGTCTTCTACGCCCTGGAAAGGCTGTGGAAGGACTGCCCGGCAGTCGATCTCCAGCTGCCTGAAACCCCTGCAGCGCAGGAATCCGAATAGCGTGTTCCCGCGCGGGCGAGCGGCCCGGTTCCGCCGCCCGCAGCGGGAATCACAGCGTTGTACTTTGATTTTGCACTCTGCGGCTTCTGTACTAAAGTAGAGGAGTTGCTTCGGCCCGGGTAGAAGAATTCGGACCGGCAATTTTCTTGATTTACTGGCTTTTAGAACAGTATTTCGGGGCTGTGGCGCAGCTGGTAGCGCACCTGCATGGCATGCAGGGGGTCAGGGGTTCGAGTCCCCTCAGCTCCACCGGTATCTCCCGGGCAGCCGGGATATATGGTTGGATGGATATCCAGTGGACAAAAACTGAATTGGGGCTGTGGCGCAGCTGGTAGCGCACCTGCATGGCATGCAGGGGGTCAGGGGTTCAAGTGTTTTAAGCGGCGGGGAGCAGGGTTTCCCCCAGAAGGGCAAGCAGCTTCCCGGCCGCCTGCCGCTAAGCTGGGCCTTTGGCTGAGGTTCGCCCCGGCCAACGCCGAACCCACCCGGGAGGAATCCATGAAGACTGTCCGCTTCGGAACCACCGACCAGCAGGTGCCCAACGTGGTTGCAGGCATGATGCGAATTGCCGGGGACACCGATGCGCAGATCCGCGCCCTGTACAAGGCCTCGCGTGAGGCGGGCATCAACTTCTTCGACCACGCGGACCTGTACGGGTTCAACCAGCCAGACGGCGGGTACCATCTGTGCGAACGGCGCTTCGCCGAGTCACTGCAGCTCAGCCCCTCGGAGCGCGGGCAGATCATCCTGCAGACAAAGACCGGCATCGTCGAGGACCCCTGGGGCTACGACCAGTCGTATGAGCACATCGTCTCCTCGGCCGAGGAGTCGCTGAAAGCGCTGCGCACCGACTACCTCGACGTACTGCTGCTGCACCGGCCTGACGCCCTGGTCGAACCGGAGGAGGTCGCCCGTGCCTTCGACCATCTGGAGTCCTCCGGAAAGGTCCGCTCCTTCGGCGTCTCCAACCACACGCCACGCCAGATCGACCTGCTCAAGACTGCCGTTAAGCAACCGATCGTGGCCAATCAGGTGCAGCTCTCGATCACGCACTCCACGATCATCGCCCAGGGGCTGTCCTCGAACATGGCTGACCATGGTGACTCGGTCACCCGGGACGGCGGCGGACTGGTCGACTACTCCCGGATCAACAAGATCACGCTCCAGGCCTGGTCGCCGTTCCAGCGGGGCTTCCAGGGCGGCGTCTTCTTCGACTCGCCGGACTACCCGGAGCTGAACGCCGAACTTAGAAAGCTAGCGGGGAAGTACTCAGTGACACCTACCGCCATCGCGGTCGCCTGGATCACCCGGCATCCGGCGGGGATGCAGGTGGTTCTCGGAACCACGACGCCGCAGCGTGTCGCCGATGCTGCCCAGGGATCCGACATTCCGCTGACCAGGGGCGAGTGGTACGGGCTCATCCGGGCGGCCGGCCACAACGTGCCCTGATCGGCTATCCCGGGATGGGAGCCAGCCGGGCACCGGCGCACAGCGCTACGAGGCCTTCGGGGCCGAACGCCTCAACGGGCCCCAGCACACCGTGCCGCAGTGCTTTGCCCTCCTGCAGCGCCGCGGCACCTTCGGCCAGGAGCTCGCCTGTGAGGGTGTAGACGCTGGGACCGAGCACCTGGACCGCTGCCAGCGGCCTGCCGCTCTGATCAAGGACCTTGGCCGCTGCCAGGCTCAGCGTCCGGCCGCGTTCGGATTCATCCGGACCACCGGGCGGGCCAATGGTCCTGCTTCCCGCCCACTTCAGGGCCCGCTGTCCCCACGGGACCTTCTCTACCTGGGCAGCCAGCCAGGTGACCGGCTGCACCACCTTGCTGAGTGCGGGGAACCAGCCGTTGAAGACCTCCACGGATTCCAGCTGCGGGAACGCCTCCGGCATGAACAGGACCTCCGTTCCCGGTGCCAGGAATGCGCGCCTTTCCTGTCCGAGGACACGGAACACCTCCAACGTGCTGGCGATCCGGCCCTCGCCTAGGGTCCGGTCCCGGTAGACGGCCGCCGGCTTCGTGAAGATTTCGGCGAGGGTGGCACGGGTGCCCTGGCTGAGGCCACGCCGCAGGGTGCCGGCGGCAAAGTAGCCGACGCGCAATGCTGACGCTCCCGAGCCGGCCCTCTGCATCGCCAAGGTCCCGGCCAAAAAGCCGGGGACATAGTCGTAGCCGAACGCCGGAACCATCGTGATGCCCTGCTCCTGTGCCTGGCGGGACAGGCGGCGCCGGAGATCATGGACGAAGCCGACTTCACCGGTCGAGTCCAGGTAGTGGGCCCCGGCTTCCACGGCCGCCTGGGCCGCGGCATGGCCGTAGCGTTCAAAGGGGCCAACGGTGGAGACCAGGACGTCGCCGGGCGAGAGGAGCGCGCGCATGGCGGCACTGTCGCGGACATCAGCGCTCCGGTAGTCCAGCTGGCCAGGTGCGGCAAGATCCCGCAGATTCCTCTCGTTGCGGCCGGCGAGCACGGGACGCACTCCGCGTTTGAGCAGCGACTCGACCACGAGCCTGCCCGTGTAGCCTGTGGCGCCGAAAACGACGATGCTGCCCGTCACGGGTTTCTCCCTTGCCTTAGGTGCGGCAGGCCGCCGCGGGCGGTACTGCCCTTGGGAGGGGAGTGTAACCTCCGAGCACCCCGGAGCGCAGGTGTGGCAGGGTAGGGGAGGTGAGAATCGAACCTCCTGCCACCGGGGAGCCGCCGCGTCCCCACGGACCGCGTGACCCGGGCGATGCCTGGGTGATCTCCCCTTCGGGCGAAAAGTACTGGGGCCGCTTTGGTGCGGCCGGGCTGCTGGCCGTCGACCCGGACCGCGGTGTGCTGCTGCAGCACCGGGCCGCGTGGAGCCACCACGGGGATACCTGGGGGCTGCCCGGGGGAGCACGGCACCAGCACGAAAGCCCCGAGGCAGCGGCACTGCGGGAATCAGCTGAGGAAGCCGGTGTTCCCGCAGGGGCTCTCCGGCCGAGGTTCATGAGCGTGCTGGACCTCCAGGTGTGGACCTACTCGACCCTGATGGCGGACGTCCGGGAGCCCTTTGAGCCGGTCATCAGCGACCCGGAGAGCCGTGAGCTTGCCTGGATACCGGTCGAAGACGTTGACACGCTGCCCCTGCATCCGGGATTCGCAGCCTCCTGGCAACAGTTGCGGCCGCTGTTGGCGGTGCGTCCCGCCGTCGTCGTGGATGCGGCGAACGTGGTGGGTTCCGTCCCGGACGGGTGGTGGAAGGACCGCGCCGGTGCAGCGGCCCGTCTGCTGGAAGCCATGGGCTACCTCGCGTCGGAGGGATTGTCCGCGTCGCTGCTTTCATTGCCTGCCGACCGCTGGTATCCGGAATTCGAAGTGGTCCTTGAAGGCCGGGCCCGCGGTGTCGAGGAGGCGCAGGTACCTGCAGGCATCGGCGTCGTGCGTGCTGAAGGGGAAGGCGACGACGCCGTCGCGGGCAGCGCTGCACGCCTGGCGGATCAGGGGCGCAGCGTCACCGTGGTGACGAGTGACAAGGAGCTTGCCGCCCGCAGCCTCGCCGTCGGCGCGGACGTCCTGGGGGCCGGGGAATTCCGGGACCTGCTCCGCTACTGATCCCTGGACGGCCGTCCGCGCAGGAAACCGGCCGCAATCAGCCCCTGTCCGGCGCAGTACGTGAGCATGACCAGTGCGCTGGTCCAGCCGGGCATCACCTCCGGCATAAAGATGCGGAACGCCAGCACCGTGTCCGAGGCCAGGAACAGCACTCCGCCGGCCGCGATCACCGGGTTGCACCGTGCAGCGGTCGCGGCTGTACCGCCCAGGACAATGCCGTACAGCGCGACGGCGATGGCCAGGCCGCCGAGGGACGGCCACAGGGTCACCAGCATCAGGACCCACCACAGGGGAAAGACCAGCGCCCAGCGGGGGAATGGCCCGGGGGTTGCGTACTTCCAGAGCAGCCAGATGTAGCACAGGTGAGCTATGCCGAAGGCCCCGAGCATGATCGGGAGCTCAGGTGCCTGCGGAAAGAAGGCTCCGGCACCGTCCCCGATCCAGGAGAAGAACAGCGCCCCGACCAGCAGGAGCCCCGGTGCGGTCCACGTGTTGCGCCGCAGCACCCAGACGGCGGCTGCCGCCAGCAGCGGCATCAGCACGAGCTTGGTCGGGGCGGCCACATCGTCCGCTTCGACCAGCCGTGCAGCGACGTGGACCACGGACATCGCCGCGAAAGGAATGAAACCCCACCACCAGGTGCGGGCGGGGGCGGCGGTGTTCCTGCGGGCGGACGCTGTAGTCACGGCACTCCTTCGGGTCGGATGACGGACTCATCGTACGGCGGGCCGGGCATTTCCCACGGGACGTGGGACGTTGTGTCGCCGCGGTCCTTTTAGGGACCCAGGACCCGGTCGAGATAGCCGTTGGCGAAGACGCGCCCCGGATCGAGCTGGTTGCGCGCCTCCTGGAAGCTTCCAAAGCGGGGATAGCGGAGCGCCAGGGCAGTGGCGTCGAGCGTGTGCAGCTTGCCCCAGTGCGGACGGCCGGCGTGCGCGAGGAGAACGTCTTCCACGGCCGCAAAGTACTCTGCCGGGTCCTCCCGGTAGTACCGGTGGACGGCGATGTAGGCCGTGTCGCGGCCGTAGGCGGTGGAAAGCCACCGGTCATCTGCGGCGGCCCAACGCACCTCTACGGGAAACGAGACCCGCCACCGCGGGTTTTGCGCAAAGAGCTCGCGGAGACCGTCAAAAGCTGATGGCAAAAGATCTGCGGGAACGGCGTACTCCAGTTCACGGAATCGGACGGTCCTGCGCTGGGTGAAGACGCGGGCGGAGTAATCGGTGTAGGCGCTGCCGCCCATGAGCCGGGCAGCCACACGGTTGACCGCCGGAATGAGCGCGGGGACCACAGCACCGGCGGCACAGGTTGCCCTGAACAGGGAGTTGGACAGGAGGGTTTCGTCTGCCCACGCCCGCAGCGGCGGCAGGGGATCGCGCCGGGCAGTTCCCGGCAGCCGGGTGTTGGTCTTCGTCGCTGCACGTTCTGTATGCGGAAACCAGTAGAACTCGAAATGGTCGCTCGCCTTGACCCGGTCGGCGAGTCCGGTGAGGACAGAGTCCAGCGGTTCTGAACGTTCTTCGGCTAAGAGCAGGAACGCCGGCACGCACTGCAGGGTTACTGAGGCAATGATGCCCAGCGCTCCCAGCCCCAGCGCAGCTGCCGGCAACAGCGGATCGTCGGCACCTATGGTGAGCAGTCCGCCGTCGGGCTGCACGAGGGTGAGTCCCACCACCTGGGTGGCGAGCCCGCCGAAGCCGGCCCCCGTGCCGTGGGTACCGGTGGAAACGGCGCCGGAAATCGTCTGCCGGTCGATGTCCCCAAGATTCGGCATGCCCAGTCCGTACGGAGCCAGCAGGCCGGGGATCCGGTACAGCCGCGTTCCGCCGAGCAGCGTGACTTGTCCGGAATCACGATCGGCATGGACAAGGCCCTGCAGGCTGCCCAGATCCAGCAAGAGTCCTGGGGCTTCGGCGATGCCGGTGAAGCTGTGTCCGGCACCAACGGCCTTGACCCGCAGTCCGTCAGAGACCGCTGACGCAATTTCCCGCTGGAGTTCCGGAACACTGGCGGGTGCGGCGAAGCGTTCCGGGCGGACCCGGACCGTGCCCGCCCAGTTCCGCCATTCGGTCGGCTTGGGGGTGCTGGAAGCCGGGCGGGGCGCGCTCATAGGAAGGCCTGTCCTTCGCCGCGGTAGGTAGGCACTGTGCCGGTCACCGTTCCGTGCTGGACCACATGGAATTCATTGACTCTTTCGGAGAGCTCACCGCTCTTGGCATGGCGCAGCCATACCCGGTCCCCAGGCGAGAGGTGCTCTGCGGCCGGGCCGGCCAGGGGAGTCTGGACCTCGCCCGCGCCTTCCCTCGGCAGCAGCCGAAGTCCGGGCGGCCAGATGACCTGGGGCGCGCGGCTGGGCCCGGGCGGACCGGAGGCGATCCAGCCGCCGCCGAGCAGTGTCGCTGTCCGGGGCTGCGGGCGGCGCACCACGTCCAGCGCGACCGCAGCCGCCGGGGCGGGGGAGAACGCCCGGTAGGTATCGAAAAGGTGGCCGGCGAAGAGCCCGGATCCGGCGGTGATTTCCGTGACCGCGTGATCCGCGGCTGTAGCCTCAATCGACCCGGTTCCGCCACCGTTGACGAACTCGAGGGGGCAGATCTCCCGCAAGGCACCGGCTATGGCAGTCCGCCGCCCAGCCAGCTCGGCCATGGAGCGGCGCTGGACCCACCGCATGACGTGGTTCATGGGTCCGCCTCCCGGGACGTTGTCGCCTACCCCGGCGACCTGGCCTTCGTACATCATGAGCCCAACCAGGGTGAACCCGGGACGGGCAGCGATGCAGCGGGCCAGCGCGACGGCGTCGTCCGCGTTGTGCAGGGGTGAGCGGCGGGTGCCGATAAATCCCAGTACCGGTGCCTGCCAGGAGGCATCGGCGTCGAGGCAGATTCGGATTTCCGGGCGACGGCCCGGCGGGGAGATGGAATCGATGAGATCCAGCTGCGCCTCGTCGTCGACCATCAGGGTGATCCGTCCGGCCAGCGCTTCATCGGAGAGCAGGCGGGTGATGGCTGCCTGGTCCGCCGTCGGGTAACCCAGCAGGACATCGTCAATGTCCCCGGCAAGCCAGAGGGCCTCAGGGAGCGTGAAGGCCATGACGCCGGCAAAGCCGGGCAACCGGAGGAGTGCTTCCAGGACCGCCCGGACACGGATCGATTTACTGGCAACGCGGAGCGGCTTGCCGCCCGCCCGCCGCAGCAGGTCCCTGGCATTCCAGCGGAGCGCGTCCAGTTCCAAGACGGCTGCGGGAGCGGGCAGGTGGGCAACCGCCTGCTCCAAGCCGGTCCAATACCTTTCCGGCTGCTGCCAGGGCCGTCCCGAGGGGGCGGTGCCAAGGTCCAGGACCGCCGGCGTTCCGGAAGGAACGGCCGGTTTGGGGGACAGGTCGGCGTGTGTCATGCATGGATACTAACCGTGCCCCCTCCGCCGAGAGGCCAGTTACGGCTCCTATGAGTGCTCAAAGGAGCCGTAACTGGCCTCTCGGTGGTGGGTGGTGGAGGCTTAGTCCGCCATGCCGCCCTCGACGTAAACGAGGAGGGCATCGCGCACGAACGCTGCGCCTTCGGCCCCGCCGTAGTTGGCGGCGAACCGGGGATCAGTCACGTACATGCCGGCCAGGCTCCGTACGTACCCGGAAAGCTGCTCGGGGCCGGTGGGCGCGCCGGGGACGGACTTCAGCCAGTCCACGTGGCGGGCGGCCAGGCCCTGCGCCGCGGCGGCGGTCGGATCGGTCCCCTGGGCGGCAGCCTCGGTCCAGGCCCGGCCCAATGCTTCGGTCTCTGCCTGCCACCGGCTGCGCTCGCCGTCGTCCATGTTCTTCCACCATTCATCGGAGCGGGCGTAGGCATCCCTGCCCCACTTCTGCTCGACCTCGTCCTTGTACTGCGTGTGGTCGAATCCGTCGAAGGTGTTCTCGGCCATGATGTCCTGTCCTTTCTCCAAAGCTGTGATGGTTCGTGCCACGGAGGCGATTTGCCGGGCCAGGCGGTCTTTTTCCTGCTCCAGCCACGCGAGGTGGGTCCGCAGGGCGTCCGTGTGGTGTTGCACTGCGTCTCAAGCGTGCCGCAGGGTCCGGCTCGTGATGCCGGCGCGCCTGGCAACCTCCTGGACAGGAAAGTCGCGTCCGGCCGCGTTCCGGTTTCCGTAGTTCATGTTTTCCACGCTACGGGTTGACGCGGCGTCAACGTCAACCTCTCCGTGCCAGCCTGCCGGCAAGGTCCTGCAGGACTGCGGCGTCTGCGGAAACCAGTGCGTCCGCCGTCCGAAGCAGCCCGCTGATGTTTTCCGGGCTCGCATCGTCCAGGGCATGATCGACGCCGGGAAGCAGTTCGGTCTGTGCGCGAACGTACTGGTCTCCCAGGACCAGGGCGATCAGGCGGCGTGTCAGCACCCCGGGGGCGCCGTACAGGGTCTCGACGATCGGTTCCAGCGCCGACCTCTGCGCAGGGTGGGCAAGTTGGGCGACGGCGCTGGGTTCCAGTGAACTGCCGCCGGCCTGTACGCCGGTGCCGAGGGAAACCAACAGGATCCCTGCGTCATCACTGCTGCGGCGCTGCTGGATCATTGCCATGGTCAGGCCCACAAACGCAGGATCATTGGCCGCCAGTCCACCGTCCACCAGGAGCCGGCGGACGCCGTCCGTACCGGTGTAGGGCACAGGCTCGAAGTAGGTGGGTGCCGCCGAGGTGGCCAGCGCCGCGGTAGCCATGGGCGCATCGCCCAGGACGCCCTGGTCAAGTCCGCCGCCGCTGAAGAGCAGGCCGGCGAAGTGTGCCAGGTCAACGGTGACCACAGCGACCGGCTTTACTGCCGCTGAGAGGGGCCGGTCCCCAAAATACCCGTCCAGGTACCGACGCAGCGGATCGGATGAATACCGTGCCTCCCCGCCGGGCCCGCCGGTGGCGGCGTCCGCTCCGGCTGCGCCGGCCTGCGCGGCTCCACCGCCGGGGACATCGGAGAAGATTTCCCCTCCGTGGTCCACGTACAGGCCGCGGAGGGCAGCGGCACTGTGCGGCTCCCCGGTTTCGGAGGGGCACGTCAGGCCGAGTGCGAGGATGCCTCCGGTAGAGGTTCCCACCACAATGTCGAAGAGTTCGAACGTGGGCTTTCCAGCCAGTTCCTCCAGCTTCATCAGCCAGGTGGCAGGAATGATGCCGCGGATGCCTCCGCCGTCAATGGACAGGACTCTGATCATGGCTTCCCCTGAAGAATCGGACTGCTGGTTCAGCCATGCTGAGCCTTGCCCGGAGAGGCGTCAACGGCCGGACCGGGAGCCGAAGTGTCAGGCGTGAAAGCAAGTATTACGACTTGGTCACAGCGTATTGCCAGCAATCCGGGTTAGGCTGTCTAACATCTACTGAGCATTTGCTCTACCTTCGCGGCTGGGAAGTCGATGACACCACCCAGAGGCGCTTATGAGCATTGCTGCACAACCACGTATCACCAGGAACCGCGAGAACCCCGTCACCAGCAGCTATTCAGCGCTGCTGAAGATCATTCGCGACGAAGGGCTGCTCAAGCGGCGCCGTGCTTTCTACATCACCACCTTCGTGTTCCTCTGTGCCGGTCTCATCGCCGCCGGCACCGGCTTCTTCCTGATCGGTGAGAGCTGGTTCCAGCTCCTGATCGCCGCCGCACTGGGCATCCTGTTCACACAGCTTGCCTTCATTTCGCACGAAGCTTCCCACCGCCAGGTATTCGAGTCCGGCCCCGCGAACGACCGGGCCGGACGATTCCTCGCCAACGCCGTCGTAGGCATCAGCTACCAGTGGTGGATGAACAAGCACAGCCGGCACCATGCCAACCCGAACACCGTGGGCAAGGATCCGGACATCGAGATGGACACCATCTCCTTCCAGGTGGAGCAGGCCGAGACCCGCAAGGGCATCATGGCCTGGCTGACCCGCCGCCAGGGCTGGCTGTTCTTCCCTCTGCTGCTGCTCGAAGGCATCAACCTGCACATCACGTCGATCAAGCACCTCTTCTCCAAGCAGAAGGTCAAGGGACGCTACACGGAGATCACCATGGTCTTCCTGCGCCTGGGCCTCTACGTGGCTGCGGTCTTCTACTTCCTTCCCGTTGGCATGGCGTTTGCCTTCCTCGGCGTCCAGCTCGGCGTCTTCGGGGTGTACATGGGTGCGTCCTTCGCGCCGAACCACAAGGGCATGCCGCTGATCCCGCGTGACTCGAAGGTCGATTTCCTCAGCCGCCAGGTCCTGACGTCCCGGAACATCACCGGCCGCGGCATGAACACGTTCATGGGCGGACTGAACTACCAGGTGGAGCACCACCTGTTCCCGAGCATGCCGCGCCCGCATCTGGCCCGTGCTTCGGAAATCGTCAAGGAACACTGCGCCAAGCACAAGATTCCGTACACCGAGGCAACGCTCACTGAGTCCTACGCAATCGTGGTCCGGTACCTGAACCGCGTGGGCCTCTCCGCCCGCGATCCGTTCGACTGCCCGGTCCGCTCCCAGTACCGCTAGCCTTTATCGCAAACCGAAGGACGGTTCCCGCACGGCGGGAACCGTCCTTCGCGCTTTCCCGGACCGCACCAGTCCCACGCGTCTGCAAGACTGGGAGCATGCCTTCTACTCCCGTACCAGGATTGCCCGCCATGCAACGGACCAAGGACCAGGCGCTTCATATTGGAGCGCGGCTTGAGGACCGCCTGCACGCCTACCGGATGAATGCCGCGCGCAAACGCGGGGGAGTGCAGACGGTCCTTTCCTTCACCGGCTACGGATCAACCACGTGGGTGCGGGTCCTCGGAAGAGTGGTGCTGGCGAAACCCGGCAAGCTGTCCGCGCGCAGCGGCGAAAACGCCCAGCCACTGCGCGACGGCGTACGGGGCTGGCGGAATTTCATCAGTCCGCCGGTGAATGAAGCAGTGGTCTGCGTCGAGGTCGGAGACGAAAAACACCTGGTCACTGCAGATCGCGGCGGGGTCATCGACGTCGTGCTGCCTGCGTCCCTGACACCGGGCTGGACCACCGTGACGCTGCGTCCCGAGGCTGAGCCCGAAGCCGCGCCCGCGGTGTCCCCCGTGTACATCGTGGACCCCGAGGCGAGGACCGGGGTGATCTCCGACATCGACGACACCATCATGGTGACGGCACTGCCGCGGCCGCTGCTGGCCGCCTGGAATACGTTTGTCCTCGACGAGCATGCACGCACTCCCACGCCGGGGATGGCCGTCATGATGGACCGGCTGGCCCGCGAGAACGAGGGAAGTCCGGTGTTCTACCTTTCCACCGGTGCGTGGAATGTCGCCGCGACGCTGACGCGGTTCATCACCCGGAACCTGTATCCGGCCGGGCCCCTGCTGCTCACGGACTGGGGTCCCACGCGGGACCGGTGGTTCCGCAGCGGACCTGAGCACAAGCGCACGCAGCTGGAACGCCTGGCCAAGGAGTTCCCGCACATCAGCTGGCTGCTCATTGGTGACAACGGGCAGCATGACGAGTCGCTGTATGCAGAGTTCAGCCGGAGCCATCCGCAGAACGTCCGGGCCGTGGCCATCCGGCAGCTTTCCCCCAGCGAAGCCGTGCTGGCAGGCGGCCGGTCAGCCGGCAGGGGCGGCGAGCAGCCCCGGGATATTCCGTGGATCTATGCTCCCGACGGCGCCGGCATGTCGCGGCAGCTCTCCGATCTCGGTCTGCTGCCGGAAGCACTCTAGGACGGTTTTATCTATTGATTAACGATCGTCTTTGATCGATAATCAACGTATGAATCCTTGGCTGCCAGTCTTCCGCAGGGTGCTGCTGCCCGCCGTCTTCCTCGTCGTCCTGCTGCTGCAGACCATCGGTGTGCCGTTCATCGGCGAAGAGCTGGCCGACGGGTTCCCTGAGTACGCCTACCTGCTGACTCCCTATCTGGCAGTCGTCAGCGCCGGGTTTGTCTGCGTGCAGGTTGGAGTGGCCGCCGCGTGGAGCCTCGCCGGGCTGGCGTCCCGAGGCAAGCTGTACACCGCTGCCGCGGTAAAGCGGGCTGCCGTCATGGCTGCGGCAAACGGAGCGGCCACGGTGCTGGCGCTGCTCCTGGCCGGCCATCTCCACTACGTGGTCGGAGAGGGTAATCCTGCGTCGCTGTTTGCCTTCGGCTCTGCCATCCTGGTGGGACTGGCCTGCACGATGCTGAGTATCAGCCTGCGGGGGCGGCTGCAGGAGGGCACGCAAATGGAAACCGCCGCGCGCCCGGAGGAAGGTTAGGGCTGGTCTTCCTCGGTGCGCACGGTTCGCAGGACCCTGCGAAGGCTCATCGCCAGCGAAGCGGGGGCATCCACCGGACTGTCCGGGGATGCCGAGCTGTTCACTTGCCGCACGAGGTCCTGCACGGCCGCTACGGCCTCTGCATATTCGTCCGTCTGGTCGTCCCAGGTTTCAACAGCTTCGGCGGTGGCGAGCATGGCCCGCTCCAGCGAGTCGGCTAGCTCATGGCTCACAGGTGTCTCCTGGGGAGTGCTCCAGATGGCAGTGGCTAGGACCTCGGTCATGTCCTCCACATAGAGGGTCACCCGCTCCATGGCGCGCAGGGCGCGAAAGTCAGCACTGAGGTCCCGCTGATGGCGCCTGCTGCGCAGATTGCCCTGCCTGCCCGAATCGGCCAGCTGGACCGCTTCGCGTACCTCACGGCTAAAGGAAATGAGCTCTGTGCGCCGGTTGGACCAGTCCTCATGCTCCGGCGGCCAGCTTTCTCCGACCGCTGTCCCCATCTCACGCAGCTGCCGGGCGAGGTTCAGCCGCAGTGCCGCCAGTCCGTCCACGGCGCCGTTGAGGTGGAGGGGAGGGAAAACGACGGCGTTCACCGCCAGCCCGATCAGGACTCCCACGCCCATTTGAACGGCATAACCGTAGGAATATCCGTCAGCATCGTCACCGCCCAGCACCAGGACAAACAAGGCGGCCACCGGAAGGTAATCGCGGCCGGCACCAAGGCGGGGGATTCCGGCCAGAAGGACACCGAGACCGACGATCAGCGCGATGGTCCAGATTGTCGGGCCGCCGAACAGGAGGGCGATCAGGGCCAGTCCGATGCCAATCAGGAGTCCGGCGAGGGTTTGCAGGCCTGCGCGTACGCTGCCGGCGACGGTGGGATACATGCAGACCAACGCTCCCAGCGGAGCATAGTAGGGGTATTGTGAGGCCACTCCGGGAACCAGGGGTGCCACGCTCCAGGCAATTGCCACCGCCAGAGCGGCTTTGAAGGCAAGCTGAACCCGGGTGTAGCGCAGCATGCCGGTGAGGCGGTTGGAAACTGCTGCGGCGGACGGTGTGGGCAGTTTTTTCCCTCGCAATGCCATTCGGCAAGTATGCCGTGTGGCTTGGCGGGGCGTCGATTTCTGCGATCTGCGGCACCTTTGGCGCCCGCCCCCGCCTGCGGGCAGGCGCTTACGCGTCCGCGGGGCCGGGGGAGATGCTGATTTCCTGCAGGACCTCGGCCAGCCGGTCCAGGAATACCCGGGTCCGGGGGAGCTGCCTGTCGTTGATCAGCAGGGCGAAGATGCTGCGGGCAAGACGGATTTCGGGCACGTCAAGGACGACGACGCCGCGGCTGCTGCCGCGCATCGCCAGCTCGGGCACCAGTGCGGCACCCATTCCGGCTGCTGCCATTTCCAGGGAGGCGTTGAAGTCATCGCAATAGGCGGCGACCCGGGGGTGGAGGCTGCAGCTGGCAAACAGCCGCTCGATCACCAAGGCATCAGGAGTACCGGGATGGTGCATGATCCACGGCATGTCCGAGAGTTGTTCGGCGCTGACCCTGGACCCCGGGCGGATGCCCCACTGTTCCGGCAGGACCACCCGGAAATTGTCATCCCCGAGCCACTGCCGGGTGACGGTTGCGGGCCATGCCAGCCCGCCCTGGCCCACCTGGAACACGAGGGCGACGTCGAGCTCCCCGCCGGCACGCAGCCCCTGGATGGTCTGCCCCGGCTCGGCAACAAAAACCTTTAGATTGATTCCCACGTCCCGCCAGCCCGGTGAACCGACCAGGCGGGGAAGCGCGAACGTGGCCAGGCTGGGGAAGATGCCCAGGCGCAGCTCGTGTTCGGTTCCGGCCTCGGCCCGGGCGGCAGCTGCCAGCAGCGCGTCCATATCGGTGAGGACCTTGGCGGCATGGCGCGACATCACGACGGCGGCTTCCGTGGGGACGGCTGCCCGCGCGGACCGTTCGAAAAGGGTGGTGCCGGTTTCGCGTTCCAGGGCTGACATCTGCTGGGAGACCGCGGAAGCGGTATAGCCCAGATGCAGTGCCGCCGCCGCGAAGGATCCTGAGCGGATGACTTCCAGCAGCGTCTTGAGATGGACAGGATTGACCATGTGCGGCTGTCCTTCCTCTCCTTGGTGCCCTGAATCGCCGTCGACCACAATATCTAGTGGTAGCAGGCACTACGCGCGACACGCCCAACGGGGGCGACACGCAATTATTCAGGCCGCCTCACAGGCTGTGCATCCGGTCTCCACAGGCTGTGGAGAACCCCCTGTTCCAGAGCGGAAATCCACGCAAACTCCCGGCTTGCCCTGTGCAGAAACTGTGGACGACGGACGTGTCGAATGACATACTTGTAATACATCATCTTGGGGTAGGGCCCGTGGCGGCGCACTAGATGTAGTGGCCGGATGTAGTATCAATGGACAGACTTCAAGCTTCACCTAGGGGAGACCACCATGACCGTCACGGTTTACACCAAGCCTTCTTGCGTTCAGTGCAACGCCACGTACCGCGCCCTCGATAAGAAGGGCATCGCGTACCAGAGCGTGGATATGTCCCAGGACCCCGAGGCCCTTGAGCGCGTGCGTTCCCTGGGCTTCATGCAGGCTCCGGTAGTCGTGACGGACCAGGACTCCTGGTCCGGCTTCCGCCCGGACAAGATCGAAGAACTGGCACAGGCCAGCGTTACTTCCGTCGCCTAGCCACCAGGGACTTCGGAAGAAGCGTCCCATCCGGGGATTATCCCCGGACCGGACGAAACCCGGGCGGACATCCGCCGCACTGCCGTCGGGACCGATGAAGTGCATCCACACCATCAGCAAGCACCGCAGTCACAGAAGCAGGACGCCATGACTTTGGGAATCGCGATGCCGCAGGCAGGTTCGTTCGAAGACGAACACCGCCGGCCATCCGACGATAGCCAAAACCCCGTCACAGCCGCAGACCTGGTGTACTT
The DNA here is from genome assembly GCF_049311065.1 of Arthrobacter sp. 7Tela_A1. Taxonomy (NCBI): domain Bacteria; kingdom Bacillati; phylum Actinomycetota; class Actinomycetes; order Micrococcales; family Micrococcaceae; genus Arthrobacter; species Arthrobacter sp. 7Tela_A1. Next base: position 57,179 of record NZ_JAXIOO010000005.1, read on the forward strand.
CACTTCCACCTCGGGCTACACGGGACGGTTCGTGGAGAAGCTCGGCCGGGAGGCTGGCCAGATCCCGCTGCTCACCAGTGCCCCCACACTGCTGGCACAGCGGCCCTACGTCCTGGTCCTGCCGACCTACGGCGGAACCGCAGCCCAGCCCGGCGCCGCAGCCAAAGGCGCAGTGCCAAAGCAGGTCATCAAGTTCCTGAATGTTGAGTCCAACCGGTCTTTGATCCGAGGAGTCATCGGCGCAGGAAATACAAACTTCGGGGAGAACTACTGCCTGGCGGCGGACATCGTCGCCGCCAAATGCAGGGTCCCCGTTCTCTATAGATTTGAACTCATGGGCACGTCGGAGGACGTCGCCACGGTAAACCAAGGATTGGAAGAGTTTTGGACACATCAGTCGCAGAAGCCGGCATGACGGACTCCAAGGAGCTGCCGGAGGCCTATAAGGGGCTTGGCTATCACGAGCTGAACGCCATGCTGAATCTCTACGGCAAGAACGGTGAAATCCAGTTCGACGCCGATCGTGCGGCTGCGCGCCAGTACTTCCTCCAGCACGTGAACAACAACACCGTGTTCTTCCACGACCTGGAAGAGAAGCTGGACTACCTGGTCAAGAACGACTACTACGAGCGCGAGACGCTGGACCAGTACACGATGAACTTCATCCGTGAGCTCTACCAGCGCGCGTACAAGAAGAAGTTCCGCTTCGAAACCTTCCTTGGCGCCTTCAAGTTCTACACCTCGTACACGCTCAAGACGTTCGACGGCAAGCGCTACCTCGAGCGCTACGAGGACCGCGTCTGCATGGTTGCCCTCCACCTGGCCCGCGGCGACGAGAAGCTGGCCGAGCAGATGGTTGACGAAATCATCGAGGGCCGCTTCCAGCCGGCGACCCCCACGTTCCTGAACGCCGGCAAGAAGCAGCGCGGCGAGCTCGTCTCCTGCTTCCTGCTGCGCATCGAAGACAACATGGAGTCGATCGGCCGTTCCATCAACTCGGCACTCCAGCTCTCCAAGCGCGGCGGCGGCGTCGCCTTCGCGCTGACCAACATCCGCGAGGTCGGCGCGCCGATCAAGCAGATCGAGAACCAGTCCTCCGGCGTCATCCCCGTGATGAAACTGCTCGAAGATTCCTTCTCCTACGCCAACCAGCTCGGAGCCCGCCAGGGCGCCGGCGCCGTGTACCTGCACGCCCACCACCCGGACATCAATCGGTTCCTGGACACCAAGCGGGAAAACGCGGATGAGAAGATCCGCATCAAGACCCTCTCCCTCGGCGTCGTTATCCCGGACATCACCTTCGAGCTCGCCAAGCGCGACGAAGACATGTACCTCTTCTCCCCGTACGACGTCGAAAAGGTCTACGGCATGCCGTTCTCCGACGTCTCGGTCACCGAGAAGTACTACGAGATGGTCGATGACTCCCGGATCAAGAAGACCAAGATCAAGGCCCGCGAGTTCTTCCAGACCCTCGCCGAGATCCAGTTCGAATCCGGCTACCCGTACATCATGTTCGAGGACACCGTGAACCGGGAAAACCCGATTGACGGCAAGATCATCATGTCCAACCTGTGCTCGGAAATCCTCCAGGTTTCCCAGCCCACCACGTACAACGATGACCTGTCCTACGACCAGACCGGCAAGGACATCTCCTGCAACCTGGGTTCGCTGAACATCGCGAAGACCATGGATTCCCCGGACTTCGGCCGGACCATCGAGACGGCGATCCGTGCCCTGACCGCTGTCTCGGACATGAGCCACATCGGTTCGGTTCCGTCCATCGCCAAGGGCAACGACCAGTCGCACGCCATTGGCCTGGGCCAGATGAACCTGCACGGCTACCTGGCCCGTGAGCGGGTCCACTACGGCTCCGAAGAAGGCATTGACTTCACGAACATCTACTTCTACACGGTCGTTTACCACGCCGTGCGCGCCTCGAACCTGCTGGCCATGGAAACCGGCCGTACGTTCGCCGGATTCGAGAAGTCCAAGTACGCCTCGGGTGAGTTCTTCGAGAAGTACGTCAACGGCGAATGGGTTCCGCAGACCGAACGGGTACGCGAGCTCTTCGAGAACGTGCACATCCCGACCCGGGAAGACTGGGCCGCGCTGCGCGAGTCGGTCATGGCCCACGGCATCTACAACCAGAACCTGCAGGCTGTTCCGCCGACCGGTTCGATCTCCTACATCAACAACTCCACCTCCTCGATCCACCCGGTGGCATCGAAGATCGAAATCCGCAAGGAAGGCAAGCTGGGCCGCGTGTACTACCCGGCTCCGTACCTGACGAACGACAACCTGGAGTACTACCAGGATGCGTACGAAATCGGCTACGAGAAGATCATTGACACCTATGCCGCTGCCACGCAGCACGTGGACCAGGGACTGTCCCTGACGCTGTTCTTCAAGGACACTGCCACCACGCGTGACATCAACAAGGCGCAGATCTACGCCTGGCGCAAGGGCATCAAGACCATCTACTACATCCGCCTGCGCCAGCTCGCCCTGGAAGGCACCGAAGTTGAGGGCTGCGTTTCCTGCATGCTGTAGGCCGCTTCCCCCTTCATCCACTTCAGACAAGGAATTTTCAATGACCGAGAAGCTCAAGCTGATCGACCACGTGCAGGCGATCAACTGGAACCGCATCCAGGACGAGAAGGACGTAGAAGTCTGGAACCGACTGGTGAACAACTTCTGGCTGCCTGAGAAGGTACCGCTGTCCAACGACGTCCAGTCATGGAACACGCTGACTCCCGAAGAGCAGCAGCTGACCATGCGCGTCTTCACCGGCCTGACCCTGCTGGATACCGTCCAGGCAACGGTTGGTGCCGTCTCGCTGATCCCCGATGCGCTCACCCCGCACGAGGAAGCGGTCTACACGAACATCGCGTTCATGGAGTCCGTCCACGCCAAGAGCTACTCCTCGATCTTCTCCACCCTGTGCTCCACCAAGGAGATTGAAGAAGCCTTCCGCTGGTCCACGGAGAACGAGAACCTGCAGAAGAAGGCCCACATCGTCACGGATTACTACCGCGGCGATGATCCCCTGAAGCGCAAGGTGGCCTCCACCCTGCTCGAGTCCTTCCTCTTCTACTCCGGCTTCTACCTGCCGATGTACTGGTCTTCCCGGGCCAAGCTGACAAACACGGCTGACCTGATCCGCCTGATCATCCGCGACGAGGCCGTGCACGGCTACTACATCGGCTACAAGTTCCAGCGTGGCCTGGAGACGGTTTCCGAGGAACGCCGCCAGGAGCTCAAGGACTACACCTACGAGCTCATGTACGAGCTGTACGAAAACGAAGTCCAGTACACGCACGACCTGTACGACGGCGTCGGCCTGGCCGAGGACGTCAAGAAATTCCTGCACTACAACGCCAACAAGGCGCTGATGAACCTGGGCTACGAAGCGATGTTCCCGTCCACGCTGACGGACGTGAACCCGGCGATCCTTTCGGCCCTGTCCCCGAACGCTGACGAGAACCACGACTTCTTCTCGGGGTCCGGTTCCTCCTATGTGATCGGCAAGGCCGTGAATACCGAAGACGAGGACTGGGACTTCTAGTCCTGGATAAGTTCGCAGTATCTCCGCAGCACCGGACCAACACGTCCGGTGCTGCGGTCGTTTAATGAGGTCAATCCTGGAACAGGTTCCACAGCTTCTGCGTCGTGTTCCAGCTGCGGATGGTCATCAACTTGTACAGCGGTGAGGACGCGATGGCGCTTAGGCGGCTCTTGGTGCGTTCGGCGCTGAGGCGCTGGGAGTAGATGACGCCGTCGCCCGCCCAGATTCGATCAACACCCTCACGCGGATTGAACGCGCTCATGGCTTCCTCTGCATCAATGCCCATCAGGAAGATCGCATCGCTGTGGTACGTGCCCGGGTGCTCACCGAAGTTCTGGGGTTTGTTGTCGATGACGTCCTGCAGCTGGCTGCGGCTGAGCACCAAAACCTTGATGAGTTCGTCGTCGAGGTCGAATTTGCCAGTGAGGGTGGCTTCGATGTCCCTGCCGACCTGCTCAGCTGGATCGGCTGATTCGAGCAGCACATTGCCGCTGGCAATGTAGGTCACCACCTGTTCGTAGCCCAAGTCCTCCAGATGCTCCTTGAGCGTCTTCATGGGGACCTTGTTCCGCCCGCCCACGTTGATGCCGCGCAGGAGGGCGAGGTAATGGCTTGTTTCCACGGCTGCCTTCCTTTCATCAGCGGGAGCTGGGGGATGGGCGTCGTTTTCCGTGACCCGATTGGAGCACAGGGTGCCCGCCGCGGGCAATGGCCCACCGGCGCTTGCGCTCGGTGACAAGGGTTAGCCGGGCGGCGGCTTCTGCCGCTGCTGCTTCGTTGCTGACCGCCGCTTCTTAGCATCAAGGCGCCGGAAGTTGGAGCCGCGGGTCGGTTTGGTCCGGCGCCGCGCGGTAGGGCCGGGGGCGAGCGCGTCCGCGACCAGGGCGGCCAGCTTTGCCAGGGCGATCTCCCGGTTGCGGAGCTGGGACCGTTGTTCGGAAGCCGTTACAACCAGAGCTCCGGCGACCAGACGGCCCTTTAGGCGCCGGAGCAGCCTCGCACGCTCGTCGTCGGAGAGTGCCGCTGAGCCGGCAACGTCCCAGGACAGGGCCACGCGGCTGTCCGTGGTGTTGACGTGCTGGCCGCCCGGCCCGGACGAACGCGAGAACCGCCACTGAAGTTCCGCCGCGGGAATCGTCAGCTCCGGCGATACCAAAAGGTCCATGAATCCAGCCTCGCACGAATAACGGTATGCCGAAGGCCGCCGGCGCCGCCGAGGCCGCCGGATCCGCGGCTTTGTTAAGCCGGACGGCGACGGAGATGACGGGCAGCAAAAAGGCCTTCCGACATCCCGCTAGGGTGAGGATCCAGAAGGTTCCCATGATCTGAAAAGCGAGTTTGAACGTGGATATCCATACGGAGGAATTCGACACTATCGTGGTGGGTGCTGGCGTGTCGGGCCTCAGCGCGGCCCGGGTACTGGCTGCCTCAGGACAGAAGGTCGTGGTGCTGGAGGCACGCGACCGCATCGGAGGCCGCCTCCACACCGAGCGCCTGAACGGCCGCGTCACTGACCTCGGGGCCTCCTGGATCCACGGGATCGACGGCGGTCCGCTGCACTCGCTGACGCGCTCCTTTGGGATGCCGGACGTTGAATTCACCGTGGGCAGTTACCAGGCCGGCGGCAGGCCCATCGCCTACTACGGCCCGGATGGCACGCGCCTGCCGGACAGTGCCGCGGAGCGGTTCATCGCCGATGCGGCGAGCGTAGAAGGACGGCTGTCCGCTGTCATCGGGTCAATGGAACCGGGTGCCAGCTACGCTGAGGCGGCACGGATCGCCGTCAATGCTGCAGCGGCAGCTGAGGGCTGGGACACCGAACGGGCGGCACGCGTCGTGGAATACCTCGACCACCGCAGCGAAGAGCAATACGGCGCCGACTCCCGCCTGCTGGACGCGCACGGCCTGGAGGATGAAGTCATCATCGGCGACGAGGTGGTCTTCCCGGAGGGCTATGACCAGCTGGCGTCGAACCTCGCGGCGGGTCTCGATGTGCGGCTTGAGCAGGTGGTGACCAGGGTCGCGCGGCCCGGTGGCGCAGGAGTGGAGAGCGGCGTCGTCGTGGCGACGAACCGTGCCCTCTTCACCGCTGCCCGGGCTGTGGTGACGGTCCCGGTTGGTGTCCTCCAGGCCGGGCGCCTGACGTTCGATCCGCCGCTGCCGCAGACGGTTGCCGGAGCAATCTCCCGTTTCCGGACGAACGCCTTCGAGAAAATCTTCCTGCACTTTCCCGAGCGTTTCTGGGACGAAGGCGTTTATGCGATCCGCCGCCAGGGCGAAGCCGCGAAGTGGTGGCATTCCTGGTATGACCTCACCGGCCTGCAGGGCGAGCCGACGCTGCTGACGTTCGCTGCCGGGGAGTGCGCGCAGACGATCCGCGGATGGTCCGATGAACGCGTGGTGGACTCCGTTATGGCATCCCTGCGGGAAATCTACGGTGCGCGGATACCCGATCCGGTCCACACCAGGATCACGAACTGGCAGGGTGACGAGTTCGCCGGCGGGGCGTACGCCTACATGACGCGTGGGTGCACCGGAGAGGATCACAGCCGCATCGCAACGCCCATCGACGGAGTGCTTCATCTGGCAGGCGAAGCGACCTGGGAAGCTGACCCGGCAACTGTGAACGCTGCCCTGTGCTCCGGGCACCGTGCCGCGGAGCGGATTCTCGCGAACCGGTGCGTTCAAGAATCCGCGCACTGACCGCTGACGAGCCGCTCCGACGGAAATCCACCGGAGGCCCGTAAGCTTTTCGTCGGACGGACGTAAGTCGGTAAACGGGGGGATGGACACATGGGCAGGTTGAAGCGGACACGGGGTGCATCGGCGGGCTTCGCAGGGGCAGTGCTGATCACGGGAGGTCTGCTCTCCGGCTGTGCCTCCAGAGCTGCCGAAGAGCAGCCGCCGGCCACGGAGCTTTCCAGTTTTGAATCCGTGGAGGAACTGTCCGCCGCTGTGAACGGCCTTTACGGATGCGACCCGGAAACGGAACAGGAGCCGGTAACGATCTCCTTCGACGGATACCTCCCCGAGTACGCCATGTGCACGGAAGCGCTTCAGCTTGTTCGCTTCCACAATGCTGAAGACCGGGAGAAGGTGTCGGGCATGCTGACGGGCGGGGGTGAAAACGTGCCGCCAGGCTTCGGCGAGGGCGGCAACTGGCACGTATTCGTTCTTCAGAACGGTGCCGAAGCACCCAGCGAAAAGGACATGAAAGACCTGGCCTACCAGCTTGGCGGCCGGTATGTGAGTGTCACCGGCCCACGCTAGCCCCCGGGCGAACCGCGGCCGCCTGCCGGAGAAGCGGACGCTTATTCGCGTCGCTGCTGTTCCGCGGGCAGCGGTTATGGGAAAGTTGCGGTGGAGGAATGAGCATGCCGCGCCAGCACGTCAACACACACATCGCCTTGATTGCCTGTGTTTGCCTGTGCCTGCTCGGATACCTGTCCTGGTTTGAGTCCCGCGCTCAGGAAGCTGTCGCCCAAGTCGCCGCCGGGCCTGATTACGATTCCCCGGACAGCATGAGCGTCATCGTGAATAAGCACCGTCCGCTGGCCGACCCCGCCTATGTTCCGCAGGATCTTGCCGACATCGGCGGAGTGCAGCTGCGGTCAGAGGCTGCCGCCGCGTACCTGCAGATGAACGCCGACGCCGCTGCTGCCGGCGTGGGCCTGGTTGCCGTCAGCGGCTTCCGGACAGCAGACGCCCAGACCCACCTGCACAGCTCCTATTCCAATACCTACGGCCAGCAAGCCGCCGAGTCGATTTCGGCACGGCCAGGCTACAGCGAGCACCAGACCGGGCTGGCGGTGGACATCGGCAATCCGGACGGTGCCTGCTCGCTGGAGCCCTGTTTCGAGGCGACCCCTGCCGGTGCCTGGGCCGCTGCCAACGCCCACCGGTACGGGTTCATCATCCGTTACCCCGCAGGCGCTGAAGCGGCCACGGGCTTCGGCTATGAGCCCTGGCACCTGCGTTACGTCGGCTCCGAACTTGCAGCCGCCCTGACCGGGTCCGGCCAGACCCTGGAACAGTACGCCGGTCTTCCCTCCGCTCCCAGCTACCCCTCCGCTCCGAGCTACCCCGCCGACCGCGCCCGCTGACCGGAGTCGAGGGCAGCCACGACGCCGCCGTCGACCAGCAGGTCAACTCCGCTGATGAAGGAAGCGTCACTGCCGAGCAGGAAGGCTGTGGCATTGGCGATGTCACCGGGTGTGCCGACCCGGCCGGTTCCCGATCCTTCGATCATGGCCCGCATCTGGGCGCCCGATTCGCCGGCGAGTTCCTGCTGGCCCATCGCCGTCGAAATCACGCCGGGACTGATGCTGTTGACCCGTGCCCCGCGCGCTCCCCAACGTAGGCTGGCTGCCTGCACCCGGACCTGGTTGGCACGCTTCGCGGCGCTGTAGGCGAAGCCCGGGTTGTCGATCGACGTGACGAACGGCAGTCCCAGCAGGTCATCAGCCGGTTTGGCTGCCAGTTCGGCGAGCGCGTCCTCCGGGATGTTCCCGCCGGCCATGTACGCAGACATGCTGGAAATGATGACGCCGGCTCCTCCGGGCGCAATGACCTTCTCGAATTCCTCCAGCACCACCGCAACGCCGAACAGGTCTACAGCCCAGATCGCCTGTACGGGAGCCTGGGCAGGGGAGAGGCCGGCGGTATGGACGACGGCGGTAACCGCGCCCAGTTCCCGGGCCGTTGCAGCGAGCGCTGCCACCGAATTCCGGGAGGAGACGTCGACCGCCTGGGACACGACGTCGTACCCCTCCGCCATGCCGATGTTCACCGCGTCCTCGAGGAGGGCTTCGTTGAAATCCGCGAGGAGGACTTTCCGTCCGGCTCCGCTGCGGCGCAGCACAGCCTGGCCCATTCCGCCCGTGCCAATGATGACGAGTACTTCTGCTGCCATGGTTCGCTCCGCTTCTGCTGGGATGGTGCCGAATGTGTTCACGTAGACCGGCCGAAAGCCTGCATACCGGACTCGGACGTCTGCCCAGTCTGGACCGATGCGGGAGCACAGCACAATGCCCCGAAGCACGTGCTGTCAGCTTCCCGGGGCCGGCGCTGTCCCCGGCGGGTAATCAGCACCCGCGTACCGGCCGGACAGCGGTCAGTACTGTGCAGCCGGCCCGGACTGCGGGACCCTGAAGGGAGAAGACCCTCATGCGATCCGGAGAAGCCCATGGACGCCATCATGCCGATGCTGACCCTCAACAACGGAGTGAGGATTCCCGCCCTGGGGTTTGGCGTGTACCGCAACCCGCCCGCGCAAACGACGGTGGCCGTTGAAACTGCGCTCGCCAACGGGTACCGGCTGATCGACACTGCTGCCGCCTACGGAAACGAGACGGAAGTCGGCTCGGCGCTGAGCCAGTCCGGCGTCGACCGGGCCCGGCTGTTCATCACGACCAAGCTGTGGATCGATGACTACGGGTACGACTCGGCGCTGCGCGCGTTCGACACGAGCATGGCCAAGGTGGGACTGGACACGCTGGATCTGTACCTGCTGCATCAGCCGCTGCCGTCCGACTTTGACGCCACCGTCGCTTCCTACCAGGCCCTGCAGACGTTGTATGAGCAGGGCCGGGTACGGGCCATCGGGGTCAGCAACTTCGGAACAGGGCAGCTCGCTGAGCTGCTGGCCCGCACCGACGTCGTCCCGGCGGTCAACCAGATAGAGGTCCACCCCTACTTCACCGAACCCGAACTGCGCGCCTTCAATCTCGAGAACGGCATACTGACCCAGGCATGGTCGCCGATCGGCGGGGTCAACCGCTACGCCGCCAAGACCGGCCACGTGAAGGACCCGCTCCGGGACCCGCTCATCACCGGCCTGGCCGCCAAGTACAGCAAGACTCCCGCACAGGTCATCCTGCGCTGGGATATCCAGCAGGGTCTGTGCGCGATTCCCAAGTCGGTCAGCCCCAAGCGCATCGCCGAGAACATCGACATCTTCGACTTTTCCCTGACCAATGCCGAACTGTCGGATATCAGTGCCCTGGACACGGGGATCCGGGGCGGGCCGAATCCGGAGGACATCAGGCGGTCCTGAGCTTGCTAATCTCGGCTGTATGACACATCTGCCTCCAGCAGCCGCCAAGGTTCAAACCCTCTTGTCAGAACTCGGTTCCTCCGCCGTTGTCCTGGAACTGGACGGATCCGCGCGGACGGCCGCGGAAGCCGCAGCGACGCTGGGCTGCGACGTCGGCGCCATTGGCAACAGCCTGGTCTTCATGGCCGACGGCGAACCCCTGCTGGTCATCACCAGCGGGGCGCACCGCGTGGACACGGCTGCACTGGCAGCCCGGCTGGGCAAGACCGCCATCAAACGTGCCGCCCCTGAGCAGGTTCGTGCCGCCACAGGCCAGGTGATCGGGGGAGTAGCTCCCCTCGGGCATCCGCAGCCCCTGGAAACGGTTGTTGACCGGGACCTTGAAAAGTACGACGACGTCTGGGTCTCCGCCGGCACCCCATACTCCGTTTTCCGCACGGACGCAGGGGAGCTGCTGCAGTTGACGGGCGGATCGAAGCAGCGGGTCGACTGAGGTTTCTGAACCAACCACTCCGGGGCTGTTGACGGCGCTGCATGCCGGGCGCAGGGTGGAAGGCAAAACGTGCGGAACGGACCATAACCGGCCAGCCGGCGCCTGGCGCCGGGCATCCGCGTGACGGGAGGAGACGGATGAAAACGCGTGAACTGGGGACGGCCGGCCTAAAAGTCTCGGAGTTGGGCCTGGGCTGCATGGGGTTCAGCCAGGGCTACGGACCCTCTGGCACCCGCGAAGACGCTGTCACCCTGATCCGCACTGCTTTTGACCGCGGAGTGCGGCTCTTTGACACCGCAGAAGTCTATGGGCCGTACATCAACGAGGAATTGCTGGGGGAGGCCGTGGCACCCTTCCGGGACCGGGTGGTTCTGGCCACGAAGTTTGGGTTCAAGATCAACCGGGATGGCCGCCAGACTGGCCTGGACAGCCGTCCTGAGCACATCCGCGAGGCCGTGGACGGATCACTAAGGCGTCTCCGGACGGACTCAATCGACCTGCTTTACCAGCACCGGGTTGATCCTCTCGTCCCCATCGAGGAGGTTGCCGGGACCGTGAAGGACCTCATCACCGAGGGCAAGGTGAAACACTTCGGCCTGTCCGAGGCCTCCGCGGGCACGATCCGGGCGGCCAACGCCGTGCAGCCGGTCACCGCGGTGCAGAGTGAATACTCTCTGTGGTGGCGCGAACCGGAGGAACAGGTCCTGCCCGCCTGCTCGGACCTGGGCATCGGCTTCGTACCGTTCAGTCCGCTGGGGCGCGGCTTTCTGACCGGAAGGATCTCTTCCTCCACCAAGTTCGCGCCGGGGGATATGAGGGGGAAACTTCCGCGCTTCACCCCTGAGGCCCGGCAGGCCAACCGGGCCGTGGTCGACCTGCTGGAAAACATTGGCGCGGCCAAGGACGCGACGGCCGCCCAGATTGCCCTGGCGTGGCTGCTGGCACAGAAGCCATGGATCGTGCCCATTCCGGGAACCCGAAAACTCGAGCGGCTGGAGGAGAACCTCGAGGCAACGAGCGTGACCCTGAACGCGGATGATCTCAAAGCCATTGACGACACCGCGGCCCGGATTCCCATCAAAGGTGCCCGCTACCCTGAAGAACTGGAAAAGACGATCGACCGCTAACCCTGTGTGGCTGGGAGGAAAAACAGCAATGGGAAACCGCGGGGCTGACGCCTACCGGCGCCGGATGGAACGGGCAGCGAGAATACGGGCGGCAGGACTTCCTGAACAGCAGGAGGAAGAAACTACCGGCGAGGCGGAACTGCGGCGCAGGAAAGAACGGGTTGATCCGGCCAGTAAGGCGGATTACCTGATCCGGGATGCGATGATGCGCGGTGACTTCGACAACCTGCAGTACGCGGGTAAACCCATCCCCAACCTGGGCGAAGCCAATGATCCCGACTGGTGGGTCAAAGGCCTGATCGAGCGCGAGAACATCAGCGGTTTGGGCCCGCCTGCCCTGCTGCTGCGGGTGGAGGATGCGAAGCTCGACGGCGTGCTGGACGGAATGCCTTCAGCCGCTCAGGTGCGGGAGGCCGTTGAGGACTTCAACCGGCGGATCATCGAGGCACGGCGGCAACTGCTGGGCGGACCGCCGGTCATCACCCCGCTGCGGGACGTCGAGCGGGAGGTTCAGCGCTGGCGGCTGCGGCGCGGCGGGGGTGCCCCCCCGGCAGCGCAGCCGGCGCCCCCCCGGCCCTGGTGGCGCCGGGCCTGGAACCGGCAGGAGTAGCCGGAGACCGGCGGGACCTGTTCCGCACCGGTGCCCCCAGGCTGCAGCCGTGCGGTGGGGTCCCTGCCGCCTGCCCTCGACGGGGCTGGACCCGCTGGGCACACTTAAGGAGGCTGCCCAGCCGGAATGGCTCCCTCATGGAAGGTTGGCCCGTGCTTGGTCTGGAACTTGTAGTGGCATTGGGGGTCGCGATCCTGGCCTGCTCGCTGGGTGCGGAAAAGCTTCGGATCGGCGCCCCGCTGCTCCTGCTGGCCGGGGGACTGGCTCTGGGGTTCGTGCCGGCGTTCCGGCAGGTCGAGTTGCCCTCCGAGGTGGTGCTGCTGCTTTTCCTGCCCGCCCTGCTGTACTGGGAAAGCCTCACCACGTCCCTGCGTGAGATCCGCAGCAACCTGCGCGGGATTGTCCTGACCGGTACCGGCCTGGTCCTGGTCACTGCCGCAGCAGTTGCTTTCACCGCCCACGCGCTGGGCATGCCCTGGGGACCGGCGTGGGTCCTCGGGGCTGCCCTGGCGCCGACCGATGCAACAGCTGTGGCGGTCCTGGCCCGCAGCCTGCCCCACCGCAACGTCACCGTGCTGCGCGCTGAAAGCCTGATCAACGACGGCACGGCCCTGGTGATCTATGCAGTCGCGGTGGGCATCGTTGCCGGAGACGGCGGTTATACGCCCCTTTCCATCTCAGGGATCCTTGCGCTGTCCTACGGCGGCGGCATAGTCGCCGGACTGCTGGTGGCCTGGGCCGGAATCTGGGTGCGCCGGCGGATCCAGGATCCCATGCTGAGCAACGTCGCCACCTTCGTCACCCCCTTCGCTGCCTTCCTGCTGGCGGAGGAGACCGGAGGCTCGGGCGTGCTGGCCGTCGTCGTCGTGGGCCTGATTATGAGCCAGGCCGGTCCGCGGGTGACGGCGGCACTGGCCCGCCGCCAGTCGCAGGCCTTCTGGTCCTTCTCGACGTTCATGCTCAATGCGGCCCTGTTCGTGCTGATTGGGATTGAGCTGCATGTGGCCGTGCGGCTGCTGGACGGACCGCAGATCGCCGTGGGACTGGTGGCGGTGGCGGCAGTGTCTGTGGTGCTGGTGCTGGTGCGCATCGCTTTTCTGTTCTCCACGACCTACCTCATCCGGCTGATCGACCGGCGGCCGTCGCAGAAGCTGCGGCGGCTCAGCAACCGGTCCCGCATCCTCAGCGGCCTGGCAGGGTTCCGGGGTGCGGTGTCCCTGGCCGCGGCGCTTGGTGTGCCGGCGCTGACGGCTGACGGCGCACCCTTCCCGGGCCGGGGCCAGATCATCTTCGTGACCGCGGGGGTGATCCTGGTGACGCTGACCGTCCAAGGTCCGCTCCTTCCGGTACTCGTCCGGTGGGCGAGACTGCCGGAAGACACCCGGCTTGAGGAGGAACGCCGCCTGGCGGAGGTGCGCGCGGCCGAGGACGGGCTCGCCACCCTGCCGGAGCTCGCAGCGGGCCTGGGCACGGACGGCAGGGTAGTGGAACGCATCTCGCATGAGTACCGGCACCACCTGGAGGTACTGAGGGCGGACGGCGATGCGCAGCTTTCCGGCGAACCGGGACCGGCGCTGGAGCGGTGGCAGCAGGAGACGGAGCTGCGGCTGGCGCTCCTTGAACGCAAACGCACGGTGGTGCTCGCGCTCCGCGACGAACGCACCATTGATGACCGCGTGCTGCGGCTGCTGGAAACCCGGTTTGATGTGGAAGAACTGCGGCTCACGCAGCCGGACCGTGACGAGTGATGCTCCCGTTGGCCCGTTGGCGCTCCCGCTTGCGGCCGGGGGCGGCCGGGCCGGGTCCAGACGGCAGCCGGCCCCTGGGAAACCGGCGCTGGCGGACGTCTAGCGGGCCGTGACGACAGGCAGCTCATCCCAGACCGTGGTGTAGCGCGGGGAGGAGAACTTCCGGGACATGGTCCATTCCGGCCGGGCGCTGGGCATCCCGGCCACGCCCAGCCCGATGCTTGCCGAACCGTACTTGTCAGCCACCTTGCCCAGCAGCTCTCCGAGATGGCGGTGTTCCTGCGCCGGGACGAACGCGTCGAAGACCGGCTGCGCGCCGGCATCGGACAGACCGGTGAGCATGACTCCGGCCTTGGTATAGGGGACACCTTCCACAATGTGGTCTTCGAGTGCCCCTACCGCGGCGCGGGTGAGCACCACCGGATCGGAGGTGGGGTTCTGGAGTTTCAGCGTCACGGAGGGGAACGACGACGCCTTGTGGCTGAAGTGCGAGGTCCCCGCGTAGGCAGTGAGCACCCGGGCCTGCTGCTGTTCGCGCTGCAGCCGTGAGGCGGCCCGCTGGGCGTAGATGCTCATCACCTGCCGCATCTGCGCTGCGGTGGTCACGGGGACCGAGAAGCTGCGGGAGAAGATCAGCTGCTGCCGGTCTGCGCGTTCCTCCTCCTGCGGCAGGCAGGGAGTGCCGTTGAGTTCCAGTACGGTCCGCTGCAGGGTCACCGAGAAGCGGCTGCGGATCAGCGACGGATCGGCGGCCTTCAGATCCGCCACCGTGCGGATGCCCATGGCTTCCAGCCGAGTGCCCAGCTTGGAGCCCACACCCCACAGTCCGGTCACCGGAACCCGGGACATGATGGTCTGCACAGCGGCCGGATCCATGGTGTCCAGGTTGCAGACTCCGCCCAGGTGTCGGTTCTGCTTGGCAATCCGGTTGGCGAATTTAGCCAGTGTCTTGGTGGTTCCGATCCCGACGCACACCGGAAGCCCGGTGTGGCTGGCGACGGCGGCGCGGATCCGGGAGCCCTGTCCATCCAGTTCCCCGGGCGTGCCGGCGAGTCCCAGGAACGACTCGTCGATCGAGTAGACCTCCTGCCACAGGGCGAAACGGCCCAGCAGTTCCATGACCCGGGAACTGAGGTCACCGTAGAGCTCATAGTTGCTGGAGCGCTGGATCAGCCCAAGCCGCGGCGCCGCTTCGGCCAGCTTGAACCACGGCTCGCCGGTCTTGATGCCCAGTGCCTTCGCTTCGTCGGAGCGGGCCACCACACAGCCGTCATTATTTGAAAGCACGACGACGGGAACGCCCTCCAGCCGCGGGTCGAAGGCGCGCTCGCAGGAGACATAAAAGCTGTTCACGTCCACGAGGGCGATGCGCTGCAGCTGCCCGCCGCGTCCCGCCGGCGGGGACGCGGCAGGAGAAGCTCCTGACTGCGGAGACAGACTGTCCAAGCCGCACCGTCCTTCGAATAAACGTTCGAGTCTCCAGCCTACTAGAAGACCCGGATCGGCACCTCCGCCGGGTCCATGAGCAGCGACTCAATCTCGTCGTCGAGCTTCACCAGCGTGATGGATGCGCCGGCCATGTCCAGGGACGTGCAGTATTCTCCGACGTAGCTGCGGCCCACGCTGATGCCCTGCTCCGCGAGGCTCTTGTGTGCCAGTCCGTACAGCAGGTACAGCTCGCTGATTGGAGTGCCGCCCAGCCCGTTGACCATCAGCGCCACCCGGTCTCCGTCAGTGAAGGGCAGATCGCGGACCACCGGGCCCAGGAGCTCCTCGACGATCTCGCTGGCGCCCATCATCTGGGCCCGGCGCCGGCCCGGCTCTCCATGGATGCCGACGCCCATCTCGATCTCATCCTCGCCGAGTTCAAACAGCGGGCTGCCCTTGGCCGGCGGAGTGCAGGCGGTCAGGGCCACGCCCATCGTCCGGGTGGCGGCGTTGACCTTCTCGCCGATGCGGATCACTTCGTCGAGATCCGCCCCGCGCTCGGCGGCTGCGGCGACGGCCTTGATGACGAAGAAGTTGCCGGCCACGCCGCGCCGGCCGATTGTGTAGGTGGAGTCCTCGACGGAGACGTCGTCGTCAATGAAGAGGGTCTTGACCTCCATGCCGTCCGCGGACGACATCTCCTGCGCCATTTCGAAGACCATTTTGTCTCCGGTGTAGTTGTTCACCAGCAGAAGCACGCCCTTGGGTGAGGCCATGAGCTTGGTGGTCTCATACACGTAGTCGAGCGGAGGGGCGGCAAACACGTCGCCGGGGCAGGCGGCGTCGAGCATGCCCTTGCCGACGATCATCGTGTGGGCCGGCTCATGCCCGGAACCCGAGCCCTGCACGATCGAGACCTTGTTCTGGTCAGGGCCGTCGGCGCGCATGATCAGGTTGTATTCCGGCACGTACTTCAGGGTGTCGGGGTTAGCCAGTGCGAGGCCTTCGAGTACATCGGGGACGAACTGCTGCGGATCGTTGACGAACTTCTTCATGGGGGACTCCACGTCGTTGTGATTTGGGCAGGGACAAATTGGTGCGGGTTCTTTATTAGGGCCAGTCGGCGACCATGCGTTCGACAATGATGGCGACCGCCGCCGCGCCCGCATCCGGGGAACCTATGCTTCGCGCTCCGCTGTAGCTTGCCCGGCCCCGTTTGGCTTCCATGGCCGAGGTGGCATCAGCGCATTCGCGGGTCTTGGCAGCGAAAGCAGTGCGGCACTGGGCAGGCGTTGCGCCGGCGGCGAGCTGCCTCTCTAGTTCATCGGTTGCGGGGATCAGGGCATCCAGCAGGGTTTTGTCACCGAGGTCTGCGTTGCCGCGTGCCTTGATGCCGTCCGTGGCTCCGCGCAGCATGGCCACGGCGGCGGCGCCGTCGATCGTGGCGGTGTCCTTTGCAGCCGCAGATGCGCGCAGGAAGGCGGTGCCCCACAGCGGCCCCGAAGTTCCGCCGATGCGGCTGGAGATCGTGAGCGCTATCTGCTGCAGGAACGTCGCGACGTCGTCGCGTTTGAACGTGTCCCAGTCGGCGAGGACTTTCTCGAAGCCGCGCGCCAGGGAGTACCCCAGGTCGCCGTCGCCCACGACGGCGTCGAGATCGCCGAACGCCTGTTCCTGGTCGACGGCGGTCTGGGCCAGGGACTGGACAATGAACTCGACGTTGCTTAGGTCGCTGCTGCTCATGGTGTCTCCGTTTCGTGCGTGGTGGGGAGGGCCAGCAAAGTCTCCAGGGTGGCGAGGGTGACGGCGCCGGAAAGGCCGACGCCGTGCGGGTCCGCGAGCACCTCCGCCTGCTCCTGGCCGGGATCACCCAGTGAGCTGACCACCAGTGCCGCCCCGTCGAAGTTTTCCCCGCGGGTGAAACCGCTGACTGTCACGAGGGTTTGGAGCCCGGCGCCGACGGCGGCACGCAGCCCGTTCTCGCTGTCCTCGACGACCAGCGCGTCCTGTGGCTCGACGCCAAGCTCCTGGAGTGCCAGGAGGTAGATGTCCGGCGCCGGCTTCTTCGCCGGCACTATGTCGCCGGCGAACACGGAAAAGGATTCCGCGAGCTCGTCCCCAACGGCGTGCGTCAGGACGGCACGCACAGCAGGTTCCGCCGAGGTGGAGGCGACGGCGAGCATCCAGCCGGCGCCGTGCGCTTCCTGCACGATCCGCGCAATTCCCGGCCGTGCTGGCATGACGCCGCTTTGAACCAGTTGCCTGTAGACCTCGGTTTTCCGCTGGTGCCAGGCCAGAACCGCGCGGTCTGCCGCTTCGGCGTCCTGCAGGCCCAGGGATGCTGCGAGCGCGGGGGAGAGGATGCTGCGCATTCTTTCCTTGCCTCCACCGATCTTCACCTTCTCCGCGTACTCATCCACAGACCACTGCACAGGAACTCCGAAGTCGGTGAAAGTCTGGTTGAAGGCCGGCAGGTGCCCATATTGTTCGGTGTCAGCGAGCACGCCGTCGCAGTCGAAGATGAGGGCCGGCATGCTCAGCGGCCGCCCTTGCCTGCGCTGCCGAACTGCGTGCAGAGGTCCGTGACCATGGAGATGACGTCGCCCCGGGTGTGCCTGAAGAGTGAGGGCGGGTCCCACTTGCGCTCCTGCTCAGCCTGCTTGAGGAAGCCCAGGCTGGACTGCATGTACGTTTCCTTGAGGGCGGTTGAAATGTTGACCTTCGCGCACCCCCGGGCAATGAGGTCCGCGAACTGCTCGGTGCTCAGCCCGCTTCCGCCGTGCAGGGCAACGGGGAGACTGCGTGCATCGACAATCTGCGTGACGCGGTCTGCATCGAGCACAGGTGCTTCCCTGTAGCTGCCGTGGGCGTTGCCGATCGACGGGGCGAAGACATCGATCCCGGTGGCGTCAATGAAGTCGAGAGCCACGCCGAGGCTCTGCTGCCGGGACACTTCATCGGAACCGTGGTCGTCTTCGACGCCGGTGATTGCCTCGATCTCGCCTTCCACCTGGGCGCCGTGGGTACGGGCCTCGGCCACCACCTCGATGGTCTGACGCTGGTTCTCCTCGACGGGGAGGTTGGAGGCATCAAAGAGCACGGAGTTCCAGCCGGCTTTGAGGCATTCGGTGACTACCTCGCGGTCCGGGCAATGGTCCAGGTGCAGCGTCACCGGAACCTCGATGCCCCGCGTCATCGACTGCCACATATCGAAGAGGACCCGGGAGCCGATGCTGCGAACGGTCTTGACGGAGGTCTGCAGGATGACCGGGGAGTTCGCTTCCACTGCACCTGCGAGCACACCCTCCATGGTCAGGTCATTGAAGATGTTGATGGCGGGCACTCCGTAGCGCTCCCGAAACGCCGGATCAACAATTTCCTTCAGCGGTACGACGCCCACAGCACTTCCTCCCGGCTCGGTTTGAGGCCATGCTAGGCGCGTTGTCCCGACACCGGAATGGGTGGTAACCCTCCCCGTACATGGGGGTATTTCCCACCTCGCCGGCGCAGGGCCGCGGTGGTTGAATGGGCCGCGGCTGCGCAAGCCACTGCGTTTTCAACTTCAACGGTGAAGGACACCCATGGCCCAGGGATCAGTGCTCGAGACCATCACTTCCGCGGAAGCCCGCCGGGTGATCGATGCGGCGGCAGGGAAGGCAACGGAAATCGGCCAGCCGATGGACATCGCCGTCGTTGACGCCGGCGGCAACCTCAAGGCGCACGTGCGGATGGACGGCGCCAACATCGGCAGTATCACCATCGCGATAAACAAGGCCTACACTGCGATCGCGTTCCAGTGTGAGACCGGGGACCTGCAGGGTGTTACCCGCCCGGACGGCCCTATCTTCGGGCTGAGCGATGCGCACGGCGGCAGGCTGGCCGTGTTCCCAGGCGGCATCCCGCTGGTGCGCGACGGAAGTATCCTGGGCGCGATTGGCGTCTCCACGGGGACGATCGAGCAGGACCAGGAGGTCGCCTCGGCGGGCGTAGCTGCCTTCTGAGGCCGGTCTACCGCAGGGTCACCAGCATGGTGCGGTTGCGGGCACCGGTTTTCCGCAGCATGGCGCCCACGTGCTTCTCCACGGTTTTCACGGAGATCCCCAGTCTGGTGGCGATCTGCTTGTCCGCAAGGCCCTCGGCCAGCAGGTTGCGCACCTGCACTTCCCGGGCGGTCAGCCGGGAGGCGGCCGTGTCCTGGGGGACTTCGCGGCCCTCGGCGAGGCGGCTGAAGACCGCGCCGTCCAGCAGGGCATCACCCCGGGCTGCGGCGACTACGACGCGCGCCACCTCGGCGGAGGTGGAGGACAGAGAGATGAAACCCCGAATGCCTGAGGACGCCGAGAGGGCAAGCTGCTCATCGGTCGGCTGATCCGCCACAACGACGACGGGCCGCTCGACCGTGTCGCCGCTGGCCGGGCGTGCCTGTGCGTAGGGGCCGAGCAGGGTTTCGTCCAGGACAATCATGTCCGGCTGGAGCAGCGACACCGATTCCGTCAGGTCCTCCAGCGTGGCAGGTTCTCCGAGGACCTGAACGGACGGCTCGGAGGTTTCGAGCAGCCGGACGAGGCCGGCGCGAACGAGCGGCCGGGTGCAGGCAACGAGGACTTTCCACCGGTCCCGGGACGCGTCGCCGTTCGAGGAATACGGCACCTGCGCCCGGATGCTGGTGCCCCATCCCGGCGTGGAATCCACGTGGAGTTCGCCCCGCAGATAGTGGATGCGGGAGGCCATCCCGTGAAGGCCGAGCTGGATTCCCTGTGTACTTCCAACCTCCCTCTCGACGTTCCGGCGCTCAAAGCCGCGCCCGTTGTCCTCGACGACAACCCGCACGAATGCTTCGTCGTAGAAGATCCCCACCCGGCAACTGTTGGCCCGGGAATGGGCAAGCACGTTGGCCACGGCTTCCTGGATCACCATATAGAGCTGGTAGGCAACGACCGGCGACAGTTCACGCGGCTCACCGGTGACCAGGAAAGAGATGCCGGTTCGGGAGCCCGCCCTTACCGTGTCGAGTTCCAGCCGGACGGCTTCCTCGATGGTGCGGCCGGCGAGACCGGAGGGGGCAAGGCCAAGCACCGTGCGCCGGGCATCAAAAAGGGCTTCGTGGGCCAGTACGCGGGCGGAGTCGATGTGTGCAATCGAAGGTGAACCTCCCGGCGTCGCCTTATCCGCCCGGTCCAGGTGGAGCAGGAGTGCGCCCAGCGACCGGCCGATGGTTTCGTGGACCTCCTGCACCGCACGTTCCCGCTCTCCGGCAACGGCCGCCTCACGCTCCTTCGCGGCGGCGGCCTGGTGGAGCCGGCTGTTCATGATCGCGATCGCGGCGTGGTTGGCAAAAAGCTCCACAAGGGAGGCGTCCTGGGCGGTGAAAATGCGGCCCGGCCCGTTGCTGAAGATGGCAAATGTGCCGATCACAGCGCCGTCCCAGACGATCGGCACACCGATGACGGCGCTTGCCCACCGGGGATCGCCGGGGTCAATGTGGCCGGAGGGCACAGACGCGTAGCAGTCGAGGATTACCGTACCGCGGGTTTTGACGATCTGTCCGGTTAGGCCTTCCGTCAGTGGAAACGTCTGCCCCTGGTGGCAGCCGACGCCCTGGTCCACTTCCTTGCGGTAGTACCCCTCTGATTCATGCACGATCGAGATGGATCCGCTCTCACAGCCCAGGAGTGCGACGGCGTTGCCCAGCACGCGTTCCAGGAGCGGCACCAGCTCGAACTGTCCGGCCAGGCCGCCTGCCAGTTCGGTGATGCGGTCCAGCTCCGGCAGCGGGGCGTGGCTGAGCGGGGTAATGGTCTGAGTGGGAAGCTGCTGCATTGACGGCCCCTGTCTTGCGAGACGCTGCGCTGCGCCCGGGGTCCAAGAATAGCCCGCGGGATCAAGGCTGCAAGAGGTTAGACATGGTGCAGGCATCTGGTCACAACACCCCAGATGGTCAGCGCCGCCGGATCAGGGACGGGCAGGTCCTCATAGGCGGGGTTCTCTGCGGCCAGGACGATGCCCCGGCCGGTCAGGCGCAGCCTGCGCACCGCCAATTCCCCGTCCAGGACAGCGATGACCACTGACCCGTCACGGGGTGTCAGCGACCGGTCAACGATCAGCTCGTCACCGTCGCTGATCCCGGTTCCGGACATGGCGTCGCCGGAAACCCGGACGATGTAGGTGGAGGTGACATCCCGGATCAGGTGCCGGTTGAGGTCGATGCGCCCGTCGAAATAGTCCCGGGACGGGCTGGGAAAGCCGGAGGCTGCGTCCGCGCTGGAGAGGGCCTCCGGGCGGGAGCCCGCGGAAGCGCCGGGAGTGTTCCCCGAGAAAACCGGCATCTTCCAGCCCTCCGCTGCGTTAGAACATACGTTCGATCCGTTCTAGCCTAGCATCGCGCGGGCCGGGTGCTGCAGTAGGGTCTCGGGTTATGGAGACGGGATGGCAAAGGCGGGCGGTGCTGTGGAAGGTGGCGGACATGCTCCCTGATCCTGCGGCACTCGGCCGGCGCGTGTTTGTTGCGGTCAACGGCGTGGACGGGGCCGGAAAGTCTACGTTTGCCGACGCGCTCGCCGGTGTCCTGCCCGCCCCGGCCGCAAGGCTGTCGATCGACGGGTTCCACCGGGCGCGCGCCGAACGCTACCGCCGGGGTCCGGACTCTCCGGAAGGATTTTGGTTGGATTCCTACGACTATGGCGCCTTCCGCGGGCTGGTCATCGACCCGCTCCGGCCCGGCGGCTCGGGACGCTGCCGCACGGCGAGCCACGACCTGGGTTCCGATGAGCTGATTGAAGGACCGGTACTGCAGGTCCCCGAGAGGGCCTTCGTTTTGGTGGACGGAATCTTCCTCCACCGCCCGGAACTGACCGGGATCTGGGATGCTTCGGTGTTCCTTGATGTGTCCTTCGAGACATCGTGCCGGCGCATGGAACTGCGCGATGGCTCCGACCCTGACCCGGAGGCGCCCGGAAACCGCCGCTACGTCCAGGGGCAGCGGCTCTACCTTTCGGCGTGCGGCCCCCGGTCCGCCGCGGACATCCTGATCGACAACAACGACGCCGGCGCTCCTGTCCTCCTCCGCGGCGTGCCGGCCGGACGGTCCAGCCGGGGTCTGGACTGAGCGCCGGCCGCAGGGGTTGTGGTCTTGGCGGGCCGCTGCGGGCGATACCGTTTAACCCATGAACGTCGAGGTGTACATCCCGCGCAAGCTCGGGCGGGAGCTGGAAGAGTTGGCTGAAGAACAGGGAGTGCCGGTGGAAAGCCTGATCCTCAACGGTGCCAGGCTGCTGCTGGAACACCGCAACCGCCGCAACCACGTACAGTCCTAGCGGCGTGCAGGGCGGGGGAGCGGCTTTTCACCGCACCCTTGCGTGCCGCTAACTGGTTGTCTATTGTCGCGGCCGCACCTTTAATTCCCCGGCAGGCAAGGATGAAACCGGCATGAGAATCACCGTGGCAAGCATCTTCGTTGATGACCAGGAGAAGGCGCTGGATTTCTACACCAGGGTCCTCGGATTCGAGAAGCGTTCCGACGAGCCGGCAGGGGGTGCCCGCTGGATCACCGTCGGCAATGCCGGAGAGGAAGGCGGCGTCGAGCTGCTGCTGGAGCCAAGCTCCCATCCGGCGGTTGGCCCCTTCAAGGAAGCGCTGCTCCGCGACGGGATCCCCTTCAATTCCTTCGGGGTGGCCGACGTTCAGGCTGAATATGAGCGGCTGCTTGCCTTGGGAGTGGAGTTCACACAGCCGCCGGTCCAGATGGGGCCGGTGACGACAGCCGTGTTTTCCGACACCTGCGGCAACCTTCTGCAGATCGCCGCCATGGAGGGATGACTTGTGCCGGGTGGGTCTAGTGCGGAATGTCGTAACTGGGCTCGCGAAGGGTGGAGCCGCTGATGCGGTGCATCCGCAGGCGGCAGAAGGGGTCATAGACTTCGACGTCGATCCTGCCCGTGGCTGAATCGGCAGTCCGGATGCAGGTGCACGGGGCAAACACGTGCGCTGGACCTTTCTGGAAAACCGAAAAACCTGACCCTTTCATTCTTACTCTTTCCGGGTCCGTCCTCCCGGCGGGGTGCGGTCCGCGAGCGGGCTCCGGCCGGCGTTCGTTGAGCGCCGGGAAACCGCGGAGGCCCAGACCCAGGTAGAGCGCCGGATGCCGGCGTCTTCCCACATCACCTGCACTGCCTTGGCCGACCAGGTGCTGGTTTCGCCCTTGACCAGCTCTGCACAGCCGGGAAAGCGGATCCATGCCCAGACCGGAATTGCGGGCATGGTCGTAGTGACCGGAAAGTGGTCAAAATCAAGTTCTTCGGGGGTCAATCCGATGGGGTCGGCGCGCCTGGCGTACCTGGCTGCCAACCGCGCCGCAGCCTGAGGGTCCATGACTTAAGTAGAACATATGTTCTAATGCTGTGGGAGCGTCAGCAGCAGCCCGGCACTGGGCTCCGCGGCCGATGTGGGGCAGAATGCCTTCCATGTGCGGACGATACGTGATGGCCAGGGCAACGTCGGACCTGGTGTCCTCCTTCGCTGCGGACCAGGTGGTGGGGGAGGAAGTTGAAGCCTCCTGGAACGTCGCCCCAACCGATGATGTGCGGATTATCACCGAACGCCGTGCCGGGGACGGCACGGTCCGCAGGCTGGCAACGGCCAAATGGGGACTGGTTCCGGTCTGGGCCAAGGACCCCAAGATCGGTTCCCGGCTGATCAATGCGCGGCGGGAGACCGTCCTGGAGAAACCTGCGTTCCGGAAGGCAGCGGTCAAGCGCCGGGCACTGGTTCCGGCAGACGGTTATTACGAATGGGAGAAAACCGAGGACGGCAAGATCCCGACGTACCTGCATCCCGCCACGCCGGAGCCGATCGCCTTTGCCGGACTGTATGAATTCTGGCCCGATCCCAGCCTTCCGGAGGACCACGAACACAAGTGGCTGCTCAGCGTCACCATCATCACCACGGAGGCAGCGGATGAACTCGGGCACATCCATGACCGCACTCCGCTGATTGTCCCGCCGGATGTTTATGACACCTGGCTGGATCCGGAACTCACCGACGCCGAAGCCATCGCCGCCCTGCTGGACGCGATTCCCGATCCGGTGCTCACCCCGCGGGTCGTCTCCAGTGAAGTGAATTCGGTGCGGAACAACGGACCCCAGCTGATTGAGCCGGTCCAAGACCGGCGCGGGGAAGCCTGAGAGGGCAGGATCCGGACCGCATCACCAGGCGTAATCCTCGGGTGCAGGCTTGTGGCCCGGGAAGATGGCATCCAGCTTTTCCAGCGTCTCTGCGTCGAGTTCGAGGTCCAGCGCGGCCAGGGCGTCATCGAGCTGTCCGGAGGTACGGGGACCTGTAATCGGGGCGGTGACGGCCGGCTGGTGCAGCAGCCAGGCGAGGGCGAGGATGCCGGGCTCGATCTCCAGTTCCGCAGCGAAGTCCTCATACGCCTGGATCTGCTCCCGGTGCTTGGCAAGCAGGTCCTGGACCCGTCCCTCGGCCCGCCGCCCGCCGTCGTCCTGGGCTTTCAGGATGCCGCCGAGGAGTCCGCCCTGGAGCGGAGACCACGGGATCAGGCCCAGCCCGTATTTCTGTGCCGCAGGAATGACCTCGAGCTCCACGGCGCGGTTAACCAGGTTGTAGATGCTCTGTTCTGAGACCAGGCCGTTGAAATTCCGCCGGCGCGCGGTCTCCTGGGCTTCGGCAATGTTCCAGCCCGCGAAGTTGCTGCTGCCGTTGTAGATGACCTTTCCCTGGGCTACCGCAGTTTCCATGGCCTGCCAGATCTCGTCCCAGGGTGTGTTCCGGTCAATGTGGTGGAACTGGTAGAGATCAATGTGATCGGTCTGCAGCCTTCTGAGGCTGGCGTCCAGCGCCTGGCGGATATTCAGTGCGGAGAGGTACGTGTCATTGGGACCCGGCCCCATGGAACCGTAGAGCTTGGTGGCAATCACGGTTCCTTCCCGGCGGCCCCCGCCCTGGGCGAACCAGCGGCCCACGATTTCCTCGGTGAGGCCTTTGTTGTCCCAGCCGTAGACGTTGGCTGTATCGAAAAAGTTGATGCCTTCTTCCTGCGCCTCGTCCATGATGCGGTGGGAGTCCACTTCGCTGGTCTTGGGGCCAAAGTTCATGGTGCCAAGGCACAGCCGGGAGACCTGCAGGCCGGAACGGCCCAGATGCGTGTACTTCATGCTTCCTCGGTTTCCTTAGGTCGCCGCAGCCGGACGCTCGGAACGAACGCCGGGGTGCGCGGGCGCACTGCTCCTCATTCTGCCGACGGCGCCCGCCCCGTGGAAGAGGCAGGCCGCCAGCGGCGTCCCGTCCGGGGAAAGACAGACAGGCCGGCCCAGTGCCGGCCCGGGCGGCAGCCGACCCGCCTCCTGTAGCCTAGGAGCGCACATTCGGACCGGGCAGGAGGAAAAGTGGCCGAATCGTATTACCGCTCGCTGGGTGAGGGGACGTTCGAATCAACCATCCACACCCAGGGTGCCTGGAACGACCACGAGCAGCACATGGCGCCGGCAGCGGGACTGCTGGTGCACTGCCTGGAGCAGGCCGACCAGCGCCCGGACCTCCGCCTGGCCCGGGTCAGCTTCGAGATCCTGGGCATCATCCCGCAGGGCATTTTCGACGTCACCACCAAGGTGGCCCGTGCCGGCCGCACCATCGAACTACTGGAAGCCGAGCTCATTGCCGGCGGGCGCACGGCCATCAAGGCCACGGCTTGGCGGCTGGCTGTGGGTGATACGTCAGAGGTCGCCGCCCTGGAAGACGACGCCATACCCGGTCCCGCGGAAGCAGCAGGCTTCGACGGGATGACCGCCTGGCCGGGGAACTTCATCAACACCCTCGAGTTCCGTGCCGTTCCCGGCCTCCGCCCCGGACGGGGACAGGTCTGGGTCCGGTCCCCGTTTGAAATGGTCGACGGCGGACCGACGCCGGACCTGGTCAGCCTGCTGGGCCTGGTGGATGCAGCCAACGGCGTCGCGGCACGGGTCCCGCCGGGAGGGGACAGCTGGATGTTCCCTAACGTAGACCTTCAGATCCACCTTCACCGCAGGCCCGAGGGGCGCTGGCTGGGCCTGGATACCCGGGTGACTTTCGGCACCGACGGAATCGGACTCACCTCTTCGGTGCTCCATGACGAGTCGGGGCCTTTTGGGCGCAGCGAACAGATCCTCACCGTCCGGCCGCTGGGCCGGGGCTGACCGTGCAGGAACCGGCGCGTGTCCTGGAGGTCTACCGGCAGCGCGATTCGCTGGGCGCCGCGGAGGACCTGGAACTCGCCCTGACGCTTCTGGCTGCGGCCCGCAAGGGAGAGCTCGGCCCGTCGCTGCGCGTCTACCGTCCCCGTCCGACTGTGGCGTTCGGCCAGCGTGATGCCAGGCTCCCGGGATTCGCAGACGCGGCGGCCGCCTGCCGGGACCTGGGCTTCGAGCCGCTGGTGCGCCGGGCCGGGGGCAGGGCAGCTGCGTACCACGAAGGGTGCCTGATCCTTGACCACATCGAACCGGAGGCTAACGCCGTCGCCCGTTCCCTGCCCCGCTTTGCTGACTTCGCATCGCTGCTGGCAGCGGCGCTGCAGGATGCGGGCGTGGCGGCTGCCGTGGGCGAGATCCCGGGGGAATACTGCCCCGGTGAGTACAGCGTCCACGGCGGGACCGGAACGGGGCGCATCAAGCTCGTGGGAACCGCCCAGCGGGTTGTCGCCGGGGCCTGGCTCTTTTCCTCCGTGGTGGTGGTCCGGGATGCCGCGCCGCTGCGGCAGGTGCTGACAGCCGTCTATCAGTCGCTTGGCCTGGACTGGGATCCGGCAACCGCGGGAGCAGCAGAGGACGTGGCGCCGGGACTGACGCTTGCGGACGCCGAAGCTGCCCTGCTGGCCGGCTATGGCCGGTACGCCCGGTTGTGTCAAGGGGACCCCTCTGCGCTGCTGAAATTCTCCGCCGGGCCGGGCCGGATGCTTCCAACCACTGCCTGAGCCCGTTAGCATCTGGCAACGGAAAAAGCAGCGTGCGCGGCTACAGACCGGCCGTGCGCAGGACTAATCAAAGGACCAGCATTGCCCAAGAAGAGTATTGAAAACACTGCCCACCGGTTGAAAGCCGTCCTGGAAATCCTGGCGGCCCATGATCCGTCAGAACAGGGAAAGACCTCCCGCGCCGAGGTGCTGCGGCAGGCCCTGGAGCAGGTGCCCCTCGACGAGGCTGAGACGGCGCTGCTGGCCAGCGGCGTCGCCCGCGGTGAACGCGCCCTGGTCACTGCCAGCACCAAACTGGTCAAGGCTGGCTGGATCCTCAAGGAAGGCCGGGCAGGATGGAGCATCACGGGCGCCGGACGTGCCGCCCTTGCCGAGTTCCCCGACGTGGAACAGCTGCAGGCCGCGCTGCACGGAAGCCGCCAAACGGTTGAAGCGGTGACCGCCTCCGAAGCGCAGGGCGAGGCGGTGCTCGAAGAAGCACTCGTCTCTGCCGAAGCCGCTCCTCCCGCTGCGCAGCCCCACGGCTCGCACCCGGAGGACAACTACGAGGGTCCGTCCTTCCCGCAGCCGGGGTCGGTGGCCGTTCCGGGCACGTTTGGCGCAGTCCTGGGCGGGGATGACTGGGATCCCGGAGCGGATTCCGTGCAGCTCAGCTTCGACCGCAGCGACGAACTGTGGAAGCTGACCGTGGACCTGCCGGCCGGGAACTATGAGTACAAAGCCGCCCTCAACGGGTCCTGGGCTGAAAACTATGGAACCGGTGCACACTTCGACGGCGCGAACTACAGCTTCCAGCATGCCGGCGGTCCCGTCACGTTCCTGTACGACCACGCCACGCACATGGTGGTGACCAAGCCGGACAGCGTCTGACCCGCGCTGCGGGGCCCGGCCGGCAGCCCCGGCCGGCTCAGGGCTGCCGGCCGGGTTCGAGCCGCACCGGATCCACCAGCACTCCGGCCGGTTCCCTGATCCACCAGGCACCGTCCCGGCGCAGTTCAGCGGGCGTCGAAAACCGGTACGTGAAAACCCTGGCGCGGACCCAACTCGGCGGCCTTCCGCTGAAGGGGTCTTGCCGCAGCAGTTTCAGGGTCGCCCCGTCCGCCTCCAGCAGCTTCTGCAGGAGGGCAGGAAACCAGCCGCGCCCGGAGGCGCCCAGGCCCAGGAACCACATCATCCAGTCCAGGCGCAGATGGTAGGGGGCGAACTGCCGGGGCAGACGCCGAGGATCTCCGGGCTTGCCGTGGAACTGGTATTCCAGCCACCGTGCCTCCGGTCCGGGATCGTCCAGCGTGCCCTCGATGATGACTTCGTGCCGGCGCCGCGTGATGCTTCCGAACGCGCCGTAGGCGTTGGAGAGGTGCCACCGGTTAAAGGACGCATTCATCAGCTGGTTCCTGCTGAACAGGTTCCGCAGCGGCGCCCAGGCCCAGTAGAGCATCGCCGCCGTCATCGCCAGCACCACGGCAATGAACCACCACGGGACGGAGCGTGGGTCAGGGGACGCGAAGGAGGCCCAGGGCAGCAGCGCCCGGACGGCGCCGTCGTCGATCGCGCTGAAGGCCAGCAGGATGGTCAGGGTGTTGAGCCAGGCGAAATTGCCGGAAAGGACCAGCCAGGACTGGGTCAGGATCACCAGGGCTGCGGCGACGGAAGCCACCGGCTGCGGGAAGAACAGGAAAACCGGCACCACGAGCTGCGCAAAATGGTTGCCCAGCACTTCAGCCTTGTGCAGCGGCTTGGGCAGATGGTGGAAGAACCAACTCGCAGGATTGGGCATGGGTTGGGTTTCGTGGTGGTAGTAGAGGGCCGTCAGGTCCCGCCAGACCCTGTCGCCGCGCATCTTGATCATTCCCGCCCCGAACTCCAGCCGGAAGGCGAGCCAGCGGAAGAGGAACAGCACAGGAAACGGGACCGGAACCTCGTCGGAGCCCAGGAACGCAGCGAGGAAACCTGCCTCCAGCAGCAGGGACTCCCATCCGAAGCCGTAGAAGACCTGCCCGATGTTCACTATCGAGAGGTACAGGAAGAAAAGCACGCCAAACGCCAGCATCGGAAGCCAGGGCGGTCCCTGCTGGGGCAACCCGGCAACCAGCAGCGCCGAGACCAGGACACCCGTCCACGCCGCCGAACGCAGCAGCCGGTCTGAGTAGTGCAGGCGGAACAGTGTTGGAATCCGCCGCTCCCGCGCACGGTCCAGGTACGCCGGGGCCGGCAGCAGGCCGCGTTCACCCAGCAGGGCCGGAAACTGTGCCGCCGCTGCCAGGAACGCCAGCAGGAAGACCGCGGCGATGCCGCGCTGCAGGACCTGGCGTGCGAATTCGTATCCCTCGGCGCTGAAATACTCCATGGCGCCACCACACTAGCGCTGAATCCGCCGCTCCGGCAGTACGCCCGCTGTGTCGGCCGCAATGGGAGATACGGTGCCCGGCGGGGCACTCGGGGACTACTATCGAGGGCACTGCGAGCTGAAGGAGTGCCACCATGTTCGAGTACGGAAAAGCGTTCAGCGGGTTCGCTGTGGACGACGTCGACTCCGCCCGCCGGTTCTACGGCACCACTCTGGAGCTCCCGGTGACGGCGGACAACGGGATGCTCCGCCTGGAACTGGGTCCGGAGAAGCACGTGCTGATCTACCCGAAGAAGAACCACACTCCGGCCACCTACACTGTCCTGAACTTTCCGGTGTCCGACATTGATTCCGCCGTGGAGGACCTCGTTGGCAGGGGAGTGGTCTTCGAGGCGTTCGAGGGGGTGGACGCACAGGGCGTCTTCCGGCGGGGCGGACCGCTGATTGCCTGGTTCCGGGACCCGGCCGGGAATATCCTTTCCATCCTGGAACAGGATTAGCGCCTCTCGTGGCTCAACGGCGGAACATGCTCGGGCCCCGGGGGCGGTCCTTCCGGCGGGTGCTCGGTGCCGCCGCAGCAGCCGGGTCGGCCGCGGGTGTCTACTATCGGATCGTCCGGCCCCGGCTGCGGCGCGCGGAGGCCGGGGGAGAACTTCCGGGAGACACCTTCTTGTCCGGAAAAGTGTTCGAATACACCTACAGCATGATGGTCCGCGTGCCGGCCGGCGATCTCTGGCCCTATCTCAACCGGGTCGGCCACGGCCAGGGCGGGTGGTACGTCGTCAATCGGTTGGCGGCACCGGAGAGCACCGCGCCCGCGGTCTCCCTTCTGCCGCAGCGGCACGAACTGGACGTTGGGGACGTCATGTCCAGCGGCACGGGCCACAGGCTGCGCATCAAGGAAGTGCAGCCCAACGAATGGATGCTGTGGTCGGACGGCGACAGCCGCTGCACCTGGCTGTGGATGCTCCAGCCGGTCCGCCCCACCCAGACGCGGCTGCTGGTACGAGGCCGGTTTCGTTACGGCGTGCGGGACCCGGGTTCACTGGCCGCTGTTCCCCTGGCCGCCGTCGACTGGGCCACTATGCGCCGCTGCGTGAGAACTATCCGTGACCGGGCCTCCGTTCAGTCCGCAAGCAGGCTCGGCAACCCGAACCGCTGATAGGTTGACATCATGGAATCTGCTTCCTCGGCCAAGGCGCTCCTCGAGGGTCCCCGGGGACGGGAGCTCAGTCTCGAGATCGCCCGGTCAGCATCGCCTTCGCACCCCGCAGAGTTCTACGACACCAGGCGGCTGCTGCCGCCTGGTCTGTCCCGGAATGCCGAGCGGGTGCTCCGCATGCTCACCTCCGTGCCCGAAGACCTTGCAATCAGCGCTGCCGAGCTCCACAAGTGCCTGGCCCGGGTGGTCCGGCGTGCTGTTTACTGGCGGCCGCCGGACGAAATTTCGCGCCTGCTGGCTGAGCCGGAGGTCCGGGAGGCCCTGATCCCTGCCGCCGCCGCAGCTATGCGTTCAGCCGGGTCGGATTGGTGGACACAACCCAGTGCACCGCTCCAGCATTACGTGCAGTGGATCGGGAGCAACGTTGTCCAAGGTACGGGGGAGGTGAGCCTCTCGGGTGCAAGGGACAAGCTGAAACAGTGGCACGGGGCCATCCTTGTCCAGCGAACGAACGCTCCTGTTGCTGCGGGATGGACTGGCAGATGGTGGTCCGGTCCGGCACTCGTGGGGCTTCCCATCACGACGTCCGCCCTTCCTGGAAGCGGGCCGGCCGGGCTGAGCCTCGTGGAGGACCCGCTGGCCTGGAGGCAGGCGCGGACCTTTCCGCTCCGGGCCCGTTCCGGGGCCCGGATCTATGAAATCGACAGTCCGGCCCGCTGGGAAGAGCTGGTGCGCCGCTACCCGCTGGACGTCACCCTGCCCCGCCGGGCCGCATGGTCAAAAGCCGCGGGGACGCCTGAAGCGGAGACCTGGTTCTGGCGCATTCCGGACTGGGTGGCCGTCTCGGAGGATTTCGACGGCGTCCATCTCACCGTTCAGGCATACCTGCGCACTGCCGGGAGCGTCGTGGGTACCAGTTACGAAAAGACCATGCTCGCCGGCTGGGCTCCGGGCGAAACCTGGTGGCTGACCGACATCCTGGAGGCAGCCGGAGAACCGACGGACTGGCAGGCAGCAGAGGGCAACGAAGGCTGGCAGGTCCAGCGGCCCTGAACGCACCCCCCGGAAACCCGAAGGGACAGCTTCGGCACGCGCAGCGAGCCGTAACTGTCCCCTCGGTTGTCCCCTCGACGAGCGACAGGAAACGGGCCGGACTAGTGGCCGCGGGCAATCCATTCCTGCAGCTGCGGTGCCTCAGCACCGATCGACGTCGAATCCCCGTGGCCGGTATTCACCACCGTTTCCGCAGGCAGGCTCAGCAGCCGGGTGCGGATCGATTCGATGATGGTACCGAAGTCGCTGTATGAGCGGCCCGTGGCCCCGGGACCTCCGCTGAACAGCGTGTCACCGGAGAACACGGTGCCCAGTTCGGGAGCGTAGAAGCAGACCGATCCGGGGGAGTGGCCCGGGGTGTGCAGTGCTTCGAGGGTTATTCCGGCGATTTCGAACGTGTCGCCGTCCTCGATGACGTCATCCGGTCCTTCGTCCGGGAACACGGCATCCCAGAGCATCCGGTCTTCTGCGTGCAGGAACACCGGTGCGCTGAACCGGTCCTGGGCAGCAAGGACGGCCCGGATGTGGTCATCGTGGCCGTGTGTCAGCAGGATGCCCATGACTTCCCGCTCGCCCACGGCGGCTTCAATGGCGTCAACGTCGTGGGCCGGGTCGATGATGATCACCTGCGCGTCGTCACCGATGATCCACACGTTGTTGTCCACGTCCCAGGTGCCGCCGTCCAGGCTGAAGGTGCCGGAGGTGACGACCTTGTCGATCCGTGCCGCCATTAGAGCTCCACCACCGAACGCAGGACCTTGCCGTCGTGCATCTTGGTGAACGCTTCCTCGACGTCGCCCAGGCCGATCCGCTCGGAGACGAAGGCGTCCAGGTCCAGCCGGCCCAGCTTGTACTGCTCCACCAGCATGGGGAAGTCGCGGGAGGGCAGGCAGTCGCCGTACCAGGAGGACTTCAGCGATCCGCCGCGGCCAAACACGT
Source organism: Arthrobacter sp. 7Tela_A1 (assembly GCF_049311065.1). Taxonomy (NCBI): domain Bacteria; kingdom Bacillati; phylum Actinomycetota; class Actinomycetes; order Micrococcales; family Micrococcaceae; genus Arthrobacter; species Arthrobacter sp. 7Tela_A1. Next base: position 89,665 of record NZ_JAXIOO010000005.1, read on the forward strand.
CCGCCAGCGGCAGTTCGATCTGCATATCGGGCGTCGGAACGCCGACCAGGACCACGCGGCCGGCCAGGTCGCGGGCGTAGAACGCCTGCTTGTAGGTTTCCGGGCGTCCAACGGCTTCAATAACGACGTCGGCGCCGTTGCCTCCGGTGAGCGCGCGGATGGCCTCGACCGGATCTTCTTCGCGGGAGTTGATACCGTGCGTGGCACCGTTGGCCAGGGCCAGATCGACCTTCGCGGAATCGATGTCCACGGCGATGATCGTGGTGGCGCCGGCGAGCTTGGCACCGGCAACAGCGGCAATGCCGACACCGCCGCAGCCGATCACTGCCACGGATTCCCCGCGCTTGACCTCGCCGGTGTTGATCGCGGCGCCGATGCCGGCCATGACACCGCAGCCGAGCAGGCCCACCGCGGCCGGATCGACGTCGTCGTCCACCTTGGTGCACTGGCCGGCGGCGACCAGTGTCTTCTCGGCGAATGCGCCGATGCCCAGGGCGGGGGAGAGTTCCGTGCCGTCTTCCAGCGTCATCTTCTGCGTGGCGTTGTGGGTGTTGAAGCAGTACTGCGGCTGGCCCTTGCGGCAGGCACGGCATTCGCCGCACACGGCACGCCAGTTCAGGATCACGCGGTCGCCCGGGGCTACTTCGGTGACGTCGGGGCCGACCGCGGAGACCACGCCGGTCGCTTCATGGCCGAGGAGGAAGGGGTAGTCGTCGCTGATCCCGCCCTGCTTGTAGTGCAGGTCGGTGTGGCAGACACCGCAGGTGAGGATGTCCACGAGTGCTTCACCGGGCCCGGGGTCCGGAACCAGGATGGTCTCCAGCGATACCGGAGCGTTCTTTTCCTTGACTACTACAGCTTGGACCTTATGAACCATGGGGGAGGGCTGCCTCTCGGGAGATATCTCAGGGGCACCCCGGCATTCCGGGGCTACTGTCCCACCCTCGGCCCGCCGAGGCGGGCGGTCACTTGCGCGGCCCCGGGATGGGCACCAGTGTTCGGGCAGGTCAGAGGCCCAGACGGGACTTCACCTCGGCGGCTGAGGGGTTGGTTGCCGAGGAACCGTCGGGGAAGAGGACGGTGGGGACGGTCTGGTTGCCGCCGTTGAGGGACTCGACGAGTTCCGCGGTGCCCTCGGTATTTTCGATGTTGACCTCGGTGTAACCGATTCCCTGGGCATCCAGCTGGGACTTCAAGCGGCGGCAGTAGCCGCACCAGCTGGTCGAGAACATGGTGATGGTTCCGGCTGCTGGAGTGAACGCTTCGGCGGGTGCGGTCATGGGGGAGTTCTCCTTGCTGGGTTGTTTGTACTGACGGTTGTGCTGCCAAGGGAACACTTGCGGACGGTCTTCCATTCCCAGGCAGCTTTGGATTGAGCGCCGGGGGCCGGCGCGTTAGGCGCGCCGGTGAATTAGCTGTCCGCACTCCTGCTGGGCAGACTGGGAACATGTGCGGTCGATACGTCATGGCCAGGGCCATTGGGGACCTGGTGGCGGAAGCAGAAGCGGAAGCGGATGCGAACCTTGAGCTCAGGCAGTCCTGGAACGTGGCTCCCACGTCTGACGTACCGGTGGTCCTGGAACGGCTGGTGCACGGTTCCCGGGTCCGGCAGATCCACACGGCCCGCTGGGGGCTGGTTCCGGCGTGGGCGAAGGACATATCCGTGGGGGTACGCGGGTTTAACGCGCGCAGCGAGACGCTGCTGGAGAAGCCCACGTTCCGGGAGCCAGTCCTCTCACGGCGGTGTGCTGTGCCCATGGACGGGTACTACGAATGGACGAAGGGCCCGGGCGGCACCAAACAGCCGTACTTCGTGCGCCGGGCCGACGGAAAGCTGAGCTGGTTCGCGGGGCTTTACGAATGGTGGGCCGACCCTGCGGTCCCGGCCGGGAAGGACGGCCGGTGGCTGCTCTCAACCTCGATTATTACCCTGGCCGCTCCCGACCCGCGGGACGCCGATTCCGTCCTGGCCGGCTTGGGGGCCCTTCACGACCGGCTGCCCCTGCCGCTCTCAGCCGCTGCGCTCGCGGACTGGATCAGGCCGGGGACGCTGGGGCAGGCTGCAGCCATCGACCTGCTGGCGGGAGCCCTGGACCAGGCGTATGCAACCGCCGGGCAGTTCCGCCTGGACCCGGCCGACCCTGCTGTGGGAAATGTCCGTAACGACGGTCCGTGGCTGCTGGAGGCTGTCCCGGCACGTCCGGCGTCAGCGCCGGAGGACGCGCTGTTCTAGGACTCTGTAAACCCTGGGGCCGGAGACCCTAGGACTCCAGGACGGATAGGGTGACGTTTCCGTCCGCGTCCACGAACAGTCCGGGGTTGTGGCAGATTTCCCAGCGGAAGCCGTCCGGGTCGGTGAAGTACCCGGAGTATCCTCCCCAGCTCATCTGCGTTCCGGGGGCGGCGATGGACCCGCCGGCAGCCGCCGCTTCATGCAGGATCGCATCGACTTCCTTCGGCGACTCCACGTTGTGGGCCAGGGTGACCGGTGCCATGGCCGCGGATCCTGTGGCTCCGGACTCCGCAGCAAGGTGGTCATTGCGGAAGAACGACAGCACGATGCCGTGTCCAACCTGGAAGAAAACGACTTCGCCGGGAACGTACTGCAGCGCGTCCCAGCCAAGCCGGCAGTAAAAAGCATAGGTAACTTCGACGTCGCTCACGCCAAGGGTGACGACGCTCAACTGGGGCAGCATGTACTGATCCTGCCACTGAACCGGCGTCAAACCCAGAATATGGCGAAGAGGCGTCATCCCGTCCGAAGAGCAGTCAGTCCTGCAGCCTGTTGACGCGGCGGGACCGGAGGGTCTCTCATGGAAGGCGGCAGTGCACGTCCACAGGCGGGGTGATGGCCGGTTAGGGCCAGCCCGCGCTCTCGCAGAATGCGACGAGGCCCATGAGCACAGCGATCCCCCCTCACTCCGGCCAGACAGGGTCAGGCCGGTCCCCGGCCTCGGCCGGCGCAACCGCCGTTCCTCCGGACGGGGAGGGACCACCCCGGGACACCGGGCGCAGCGCCGGCCCGCCGGCGTGGCTGCGGCTAGTCATACCTGTGCTGCTGATTATTGTCTGGTTCGGGCTGGGCGGAGTGGGCGGACCGTACTTCGGCAAGATCAGCGAAGTCCAGCAGAATGACCAGGCATCCTACCTCCCCTCCAGCTCTGAATCGACGAAGGTCAGTGAGCTGCAGCCGGAGTTCACGGACAGCGAGGCGATTCCCGCGGTCGTGCTCTACGTCAACGACGGCGGGCTGACGGACGCGGACCGCTCTTTCATCCAGGACCGGACCACGGCGTTCGCCGATGCCCCCGGGGTCAGCGGCGGAGTGTCCCCGGCCCAGTTCTCCGAGGACGGGAAGGCGGCGGAGGTCTTTGTTCCGGTGGCGGACGACGACGCCGCGGCCGACAACGTGGAGAACCTCAGCACCGTGGCAAAGGACGGACTGCCAGACGGGCTCTCCGCCTACGTCACCGGACCCGCCGGACAGCTGGCGGACATCTCCCAGGCTTTCGGCGGCATCGACGGTGCGCTGCTGATCGTGGCGGTCATCGCGGTGCTGGTGATCCTGGTGATCGTCTACCGGTCGCCGCTGCTGCCTATCCTGGTGCTGCTGACCTCCATCCTGGCCCTCTCCGCCGCGATCCTGGCGGTGTACTGGCTGGCCAAAGCGGGTGCAGTCACGCTCAACGGACAGGTACAGGGCATTCTCTTCATCCTCGGCATCGGCGCAGCCACGGACTACTCCCTGCTCTACGTCTCCCGCTACCGGGAAGCCCTGCGTGACCACGCGGACCGCTGGGGAGCCACCCGTGCCGCCCTGCGTGGCACGTTGGAACCGGTCACCGCCTCCGCCGGCACCGTGGTGGCCGGCCTGCTGTGCCTGCTGCTCAGCGACCTGAACTCCAACAAGGCGCTTGCTCCCGTGGCTTCCCTCGGGATCGTCTGTTCCTACCTGGCCGCCATGACGCTGCTTCCCTCGCTGCTCTTCGTCTTTGGCCGGGCTGCGTTCTGGCCGCGCCGTCCGGCCTTTGGCTCCCCGCATCCGGACCGTGACCACCAGGCCCGCGGTTTCTGGCCCGCTGTGGCCCGCACCGTGCGCAACCATTCCCGGCGCACCTGGCTGATCTGCGCCGTCATCCTCGCCGCCGCCGCAGTGGCCGTGGTGGACTTCCGCGCTTCCGGTGTGCCGCAGAGCGACTTTGTCCTGGGTCAGACGGAGGCCAAGGAAGGCCAGGCAGCGCTGGGCGAGTACTTCCCTTCAGGATCCGGCAGCCCGGTGCTGATTGTCGCCCCCGAATCGGAGCTGCAGTCCGTGGCGGACACGGTGCTTGGCACTGACGGGGTTTCCGATGTCACAGTGGTGGCCCAGGGAACTCCGGCCGGAACCCTGCCCGTCACGGACGCCGGCGTGCAGGTCCCGCCGATCCCGGGTTCCGAAAATGCAACTCCGAAGACGGTGGACGGACAGGTGCTGCTCCAGGCCACCCTGACGGAGAACGCCGACTCGACGGCGGCGGAGGACACGGTCCGGGAGCTGCGGCAGAAGCTGGACAACCAGCAGGAGGTCCTGGTGGGAGGTACCACCGCCACCACCGTGGACACCAACGACGCCGCGGAGCATGACCGCAACCTGATCATCCCGGTAGTGCTGGTGGTGATCTTCTTCCTCCTGATGCTCCTGTTGCGGGCAGTGCTTGCCCCGTTCCTGCTCATCCTCACCGTCATGCTGTCCTTCGGCGCGACGCTGGGCATCTCGGCTCTGCTGTTCAACTACGTGCTGGACTTCCCGGGCGCGGATCCGGCGGTCCCGCTGTACGGGTTCATCTTCCTGGTTGCCCTGGGCGTGGACTACAACATCTTCCTGATGACCCGGGTGCGGGAAGAGACCCTCGTCCTGGGCACCCGGGACGGGATTATCCGGGGACTGATGATCACCGGGGGCGTGATCACTTCTGCCGGAATCGTGCTCGCTGCGACCTTCGCCGCGCTGGGCGTGATCCCCGTGCTGTTCCTGGCGCAGCTGGCTTTCATTGTTTCCTTCGGCGTACTGCTGGACACCCTGGTGGTGCGATCGCTGCTGGTTCCCGCCCTGTCCTATGACATTGGCCCGCGGATCTGGTGGCCGTCGAAACTCGGCCGGCCAGCAGAGCAGGACAAGGCCGCAGCGGGGTCCCGGTAAACTCGAACCCATGGGAGAAACAGTGGAAACAGACCCGACTACCGAACAGCTTGGGGCCGTACGCACGGCCATTGACGAGATTGACGAAGAGATTGTGGCGCTGATTTGGCGCCGCGAACGCCTGGTCCGGCTTGCCGGGGGCCTGAAGGACGACGACGCCCAGGTCCGTGCCCGGGACCGTGTGGAGGAAGTCATCAACCACGTGCGGGAGGCCGCCAAAGCACAGGAACAGGACTCCACGGTGGTGGAGAAGACCTACCGCGCCATGATCGACGCTTTCATCGACTATGAGCTGCGCACCCGCCGCGAAGACGAAGCGCAGGCCAGGCTGGACGCTTTCAGCCGCAGTTAGCCCGGTTCGCCGGCTACCAGGCCGCGGGCGCTGATCCGAGCGGTCCCGCGGGCAGCTCCCACTTCAGAACGGGAACCGGTCCTTCAGAGCTGAAGACAACGGGCGGTGCCAGGCGCTCGCCGGGTCCCCAGTAGGTCTGCTCTGCTGTCCGCGGCAGCGCGGGAGCGGACGGCTCCTTCGGTAACTCCCAGGGCGGGGGCACCGGACGGCGGCTGTCGGCAGTTCGCTGCAGCTCCTCCGCTGTCCGGGCCAGGGAGAGCCTGGCGGCATATACCTCTCCGTCCAGCCGACGGGACCAGGCCCGGACGGCTGCAGCGGCAGCCAGATATCCGGTGGCGTGGTCCAGTGCCTGGACCGGCAGCGGCAGCGGAGCCCCTGCCGAAGACCAGGCCATGCCGGCGTCGGCGATTCCGGTCGCCGTCTGCACCAGGGAATCAAAGCCCCGGCGGCCGCGCCACGGACCGGTCCAGCCCCAGGCGTTGACCGCCACGGTGACGACGCCGGGACGCAATTGCTGGAGGCGGTGTTCGTCCAGTCCCAGTCCGGTGAGGGCACCGGGGCGGTAGCCGTGCACCACCAGGTCTGCAGCTGAGATCAGTTCGCGGACCTTCGCAGCACCGCTTGGGGTGCGCAGGTCCAGCCGGGTACAGCTCTTGCCCACCGTCATTTCCGCCTCCAGCGCAGGCTTCTGCCAGCCGGGCGGATCAATGCGCAGGACCCTGGCACCGAATCCGGCAAGAAACCTGGTAGCCACTGGTCCGGCGATGACACGGGTAAGATCCAGGACCCGCACACCGTCCAGCGGCCGTTGCGGGGACCCTGCCGTTTCAGCGGGCAGCTGCGGAGCGCGGCGGGTCCAGCAAATGAGGGGTTCGGCCCGGACAGCCTCTCCCTGCGGGTGTGCCTGCCACTGTTCCACCGTCCGCAGCCGGGCCGCACAGCCGCCGGCTTCCACCACGGCTTCTTCGAGTTCCCCGCCTTTCCAGGCGCTGACGGCCAAGGCCGCGGTCTCCGGGCCGGTATCCGCGGGCAGGCCCAGGACTGCGAGCGCAGCCCGGCGGTGGTGGGGGGCGTTGGTATGCAGCCGTACCCAGCCGTCGGCACAGCGGTAGTTCCGGGAGAGGGGGTCCCAGGGCGGCGGAACCACCCATCCGGCGGGACGGAAGGAGCCGCCAAACCAGGCACGGGAAAGATCCGGGAGGGCTTCGGCGTGGACCGGCAGGCCGGAGAGCCGGGAAGCGAGTTCCGCAACCGCGCTGCCGGCTGCTGCGACGGACGCGGCCGCGAAGGAGCGCACGGGATAGCACGACTCCATGCGGCAGCTCCCCTCGGTCCCGGTTCCTGTTGCAGTAGGCTACGTCACAGATCAGGGCCCGGACAGGCGCCGGCCGCACAAATATCCGCACCCATCAGGCGTGAAAGGGCACCGCAGGTGAAAGATCCAGGCACAGCCGGCAGTTCCAGATGGAAAGCGGCGGTTGCCGCGCTCGCAGATTCGCGCCGGCTGGACCTGTACGGCCGGATCATCACCGCGGCCGGGCAGGGCGAACCGCTCGCGGGCCGCGATCTGGACCGTGCCGGGACCAAGTCGCTGGACGTCCTGCTGAAGGCGGGGCTGGTCCGGGACGGACAGGACGGCCTGCATCCTGTCCCGGAGGTTTTCTCCCGTCTGCTGGCTGCTGACCGGACACCCCGGGATGAGTCCCCGCTCCGGCACCTGGGCCCGTCAAGCTCCGGCAGCCTGCCCTCCAAACGTGCCGACCGCCTGGACGTCCTGCACTACCTGGCCGGGGAGGTCTTCTCACGCTACGGTGCCCTCGGCACCGGTAAGGACACAGAAACGGACGACGCCGGCACCGGCACCGGCAATGCCGGGAATCCTGCCGGCCGTGCCCGGCTGACGGAAGCCGAGGTCACCCGGAGGCTCGCCGCCTTCACACAGGACCCGGCAATGTTCCGGAGGGCCATGGTCGATGAAGGAATCCTCCGCCGCAGCCCGGACGGGTCCCGCTACTGGCTGGCCAAGCCGCGTCCGGCGGACGGTATCGAATTTGCCGGCTGAACAGCAGCGCCGTTCCCTGCTGCTACGACGTTCCCTCTTCCAGGATCGACACGATGGAGAAGAGCGTGAAGCAGACGGCTCCGAGTCCAACCAGGACGTGCGCGCCGACAAAGAACGCCGGTTCCGTGCCTGCGGCTTCAAAAAGGAACGCGGCGAAGAACAGGCAGGTGAGCGCCGTTCCGATGGGCATCAGCGGAATGCGGTTGGCCAGGGCAAACGTGCGCCGCCAGACAAGCGCGAGCAGCAGCACCTTCGAGAGAATGCTGAAGCAGATCAGCCCCAGACCGATCAGCACGCATCCAGGTGCCAGTCGATACGGCTCGTTTGAGCTGAACAGTACAAAGAGCCCGAGCAGCACGTTGACCAGGCCCGCGGCTCCAACGAGCCACGCCCAGGCGAATCGCTCACCGTCGCTGAACACGTTGCGCACCTGGCGCACGATGCTCGCGACGAGGGATATCAGCGACGTGCAGATCGCAGACAGGCCGATCAGGACGTGGCCTGCAACGAACCCGGGAGTGTCTCCGCGGGCCAGCATCCCGCCGGCCAGGGAGAAACCGGCGACGGCGGCGGCAGCCGGAACGATGGTCAGCGCCGTCCCGGCGGCGCGGGAATGGGCGCCCTCCGGCGGTCCGCCCAACGGCTCGAGCAGCTGTGCCGACTGGATCAGTGTGAACTTTGTGGATGCGGCCGCTACGGTGCTGACGCAGGCGGCGACCAGGCCTACTCCGATCACGACGAAGCCTGCGGTGAGGTTCTCCGCGGCGTTGTCCCGGTTGGCCAGAACTATGCCCCAGAGGATGGCAGCGGCAGCGGCCACGTAGCCGGAGAGCGGCAGGACAAACTCCCACACGCGCCCGTAACGGTTGATGAGCTGCCTGATGATGGTGGCCGCCGTCGTGAACAGGGCATAACAAATAGCAGTCAGCCCCACGTTGACGTGTCCGGCAATGAAGTGATTGGCATCCTCGGGCCCGGACAGGATGTAGAGGCCGTAGGACAGGCAGACCGCGCCCATCAGGAGGGGGATGGCGCGGAAAATGATGCTCATTGTCCGGTTCATGTTGTCCAGTTCATGGCACGTCCCGCTGGGAAGAGAGGATTCCGTGCGGCTTCGACATCGTGGCCGGTCCGCGGTTAGTCAAGTTTGCGCCTGCCTTACCCGCGGAACAATGCCCGAGGCAGGGAACAGATCACGGCCGCGGAAGTTCGTGCCTTCCGCGGCGGCGATGCCTTCGGGGTCACTGCAGTCCGGACCCAAGGGGCTCCGCCGACCGTTGACTTGGCAGGATGGCGGGCGTCTGATGGTTAGTGGGTTTTGGTTCCGGACCATCCACGGATGACTTCCCAAGGAGGCGTCATTGGCCGCTCGATTCACAGCCCATGGAGCCGAAGCTACCCATACGGGGGCCCGTGCCGCCACTGATCTTGGATCTCCGGCGTCGTCCTACCGGCGCCCACCCCCCTCTGCTGCCGAGCAGCCGCCCGTGCCGCCCGATCAGCATGGCCCGGCAGCACCGTCACCGCATAGCCGGCGGCAGATAGTGCTGGTATTTGCCGGCCTGATCATGGCTGTACTGATCTCGGCCCTGGACCAGACCATTGTCTCCACCGCCCTTCCCACGATCGTGGGCGACCTGCAGGGACTGGACCATCTGTCCTGGGTCATCACCGCCTACCTGCTGACTTCCACCATTGGGCTGCCCATCTACGGCAAGCTCGGTGACCTGCTGGGCCGGAAGAACATTTTTATCTTCGCGATCATCGTCTTCCTCATCGGATCGGCCCTCTCCGGCCAGGCGCACAGCATGGCTGAGTTGATCACCTACCGGGCGCTGCAGGGCGTGGGCGGCGGCGGCCTGATCATCGGTGCGCAGGCAATCATCGGAGACATCGTCCCTGCTCGCGAGCGCGGAAAATACATGGGACTGATCGGCGCTGCATTTGGAGTCGCTTCGGTCAGCGGACCGCTGCTGGGCGGCTACCTGACCCAGTACTGGTCATGGCGGTGGGTCTTCTACATCAACCTGCCGCTCGGAGCCATTGCCCTGGCGCTGATCATCACCTCCCTTCACCTGCCCAAGCGCAGCGCAGCCGGAATCAAGCTGGACTATCCCGGTGCCATCCTGCTCGCCTTCGCGAGTGCGGCCCTGGTGGGCATTACCAGCTGGGGCGGAACCACGTACGCCTGGACGTCCCCGACGATCCTTGGCCTCGGCGCAGCAGCCCTGGTTGCTATTGCCGTGTTCATCCCGGTGGAGCTGCGGGCTCCGGAGCCGATCCTTCCCCTGAGGCTGTTCAAGATCCGCAACTTTGTGGTGTGCACGCTGGTGGGGCTCGCCGTCGGGCTGGCGATGTTCGGCAGCATCTCCTACCTGCCGACCTTCCTGCAGATGGTCAACGGGGCCAGCGCCACCGATTCGGGGCTGATGATGCTGCCCATGACGGCAGGACTGCTGCTCAGTTCCATCGGGACCGGCCAGCTCATTTCCCGCACCGGACACTACAAGATCTATCCGGTCCTGGGATCGCTGGTGATGATCCTGGGGCTGCTGCTGCTCTCCCGGATCTCCGCGGAATCTCCGTACTGGTTCACTGCGCTGGGCATGTTCGTGCTCGGCCTGGGAATCGGTGCGCTGATGCAGAACCTGGTCCTGATTGTGCAGAACAGCGTTCCGCCCCAGAACATGGGCACCGGGGTCTCCTCCGCGAACTATTTCCGGCAAATCGGCGGAACGCTTGGAATCGCCGTCTACGGCTCCGTGTTTATCTCCCGGCTCAACGACGAGGTGGCCAACGCCCCGGAGGCCGTTCGCGGGGTGACGAGCAGGGGAGTGAACTCCATCAGCCCCGAGCAGCTGAAGGCGCTGCCGGCCCCGGCACGGGACTTCATCGCCGATGCCTTTGCAACCGCCCTGCCGCCGATCTTCCTGCTCGGAATCCCCGCGCTGGGGGCGGCGTTCGTGCTGACACTCTTTATCCGGCAGATTCCCCTGGCCACAGAGGCAAGCGTGCAGCTGGACGGGGAGGCAAAACGCTGATGGTCCGCACCGGTGCACACCCGGCAGTCCCGGCCCAGGGCGGCGGCACTGAGGTTTCCGGCGTACATCGGCACCCCAGGCATGCTGCCCCGGCCTCTGCCGGCTCCCCGGCGGTTCCGCCCCGGACCGACCAGGCAGGGAGGCCCAGGAAACCCCGGCACCGGAAAACACCGGAGGAAAGGCAGGCCGCCGCCCGGGAGAGTGCCATCCGGGCAGGCTTAACCGGTCCGGCAGGCAGGAAAGGCTGGATAGCGCCCCGTTTGGCAGCAAACCCAGGGGCACGTCCGGCGGGAGGGCATGACTCCGGCCAGGAGGGGCCCGCACCGGCAGCGCCCGCAGCTCCCGGCCAGGAGACAGGGCCTGGTGCACCTGGATCGGGAACCCCAGGGGACGTCCCCGGGGAACCGGCCGGCGAAGGAGCGCGGCGTGGCCGGATACTGGTTTTCACCGGTCTTGTCCTCTCGGTCCTGCTCGCAGCGCTGGACCAGACCATCGTAGCCACGGCCCTGCCGACCATCGTGGGGGACCTGAACGGGCTGGAGCACCTGTCCTGGGTAGTCACCGCCTACATCCTCGCTGCGACGATCGGGCTGCCCATCTACGGCAAGCTCGGTGACTTGTTCGGCCGCAAGAACATCTTCATCTTCGCCATTGCCGTGTTCCTGCTGGGGTCGGTGCTTTCGGGCCTGTCCCAGAACATGGGCCAGCTGATCGCCTTCCGGGCCCTGCAGGGCATAGGCGGCGGCGGGCTGATGATCGGGGCGCAGGCGATCATCGGGGATTTGGTTTCCCCGCGGGAACGCGGACGGTACATGGGCCTGATCGGTGCGGCGTTTGGCCTGGCTTCAGTCGGCGGGCCGCTGCTGGGCGGCTGGATCACCGATTCCTGGTCCTGGCGGTGGGTCTTCTACATCAACGTGCCCATCGGCGCGGTGGCGCTCGCCGTCGTCATCACCTCCCTGCACCTGCCGCGGCACGGCGGGGTGCGCCCGCGCCTGGACTACCTGGGAGCGGCACTGCTGGCGGCGGCTTCGACCGCGCTGATCCTCGTGACCAGCTGGGGCGGGACAACCTATGAGTGGTCCAGCCCGCAGATCCTGGGCCTTTCCGCTGCTGCCCTGGTGGCCGGAGGTGCCTTCGTGTGGGCGGAATCCCTGGCATCGGAGCCGATCCTGCCGCTGGGCCTGTTCCGGATGCGGAACTTCCTGGTACCTGTGCTGGCGGGTATCGCCGTCGGAATTGCCATGTTCTCCACCATTTCCTACCTCCCTACTTTCCTGCAGATGGTGGGAGGGGCCAGCGCCACGCAGTCTGGCCTCATGATGCTGCCGATGATGGGAGGGCTGCTGCTGACCTCCATTGGAACCGGCCAGCTGATTTCGCGCACCGGCCGGTACAAGATCTACCCCGTTGCGGGGTGCGCCGCGGTGATCTGCGGGCTGCTGCTGCTGTCCCGCATTTCGGCCGAGACCCCCTACTGGTTCACGGCCGTGGGGATGGCGGTCCTGGGCATGGGGATCGGGGCGCTGCTGCAGAACCTCGTCCTGATTGTGCAGAACAGCGTGCCGCCCCGGACCATGGGAACGGCGATCTCCTCAGCCAACTACTTCCGCCAGATCGGTGCGTCCTTCGGTATTGCGGCGTTCGGGTCCATCTTCGTGAACCGGCTGACGGACCAGCTGGCCGGGGCTCCCGCAGGTGCCGCGGACGCCATTCCGGGAGGGAGCATCAACTCGCTGACCCCGGCCCTGCTGCAGAGCCTGCCCCAGCAGGCCAAAGAGGTGATCGCTTCAGCGTTCGGACAGGCCATGCCCCCGATCTTCCTGCTCAGCGTGCCGATCGTGGCCGCCGGCGGGGTGCTGTGCCTGTTCATTCAGGAGATACCGCTCTCCAGGCAGACCCGGGTTGAGGCAGCGTCGGAATGAGTCCGGCACAGGACTCCCACCAGGTTCCTAGGCACAGCCGGGCCCATTGTCAGACTGGAGCCGTACACTGGAGTTCGAATATATGTTCGAATATTTTCAGCCAGGTGTTTCAGCCTGGCCTAGGCACGTGGAGGGGCAGCCGTGGGACTTTTCAGCGAAGCAATAGAGGTGGTGTGTTCTCCGGCGGGCATCCCGCTGCGGCTTACCTGGCAGGGGAGGACCTACAAGGTCGCAGCCAATCCAGTGCGCTGGTATGAGCGCCGCAGCTGGTGGGAGGAAGAACCCCGGGCAGAACGCGGGCACGGGGCCGGGCTGGTGGACTCGGAGATCTGGCGGGTGCAGGCACGCCTGAACCCACGCTCCGCGCTGCGCACCCTGGATATCTCCCGGCAGACTGCCTCCAATACCTGGCGGCTGATCCGGATCCATGACGCCCTGCGGGAAAGCGCCTAGCGTCCTGCCGCCATGAGCTTCACCCATCTCCACGCCGCTACCGCGTTCAGCGCCCACTACGGCACGTCCTGGCCGGATGAACTGGCCCGGGCCGCCGCGGCCGACGGTGCTGACGCGCTGGCCTGCACCGACAGGGACGGCCTGTACGGCACGGTCAAACACCTGCGTGCCTGCATGGATGCCGGTATCGACCCGGTCGTCGGCGTGGACCTCGCCATCCTGGACAGTGAAGGCAAAGACGCCGCCGTCACCGGGAGGGTAGTGATCCTGGCCCACGGGCATAACGACGGCGCCGGATACCATGCGCTGTGCCGGCTGATTTCCGATGCACACGCCGGCACGTCTCCTTCCCGCGGCAGGGCAGGCCGCCCGGCCAGGATCACGCTGGAACAGCTCGCCTCCCGGTCGGTTGGAAAGGACGGGGAACCGCTGCTCACTGTCCTGGTGGGTCCCTACTCGGACGTCGGACGAGCCATGCGCAGCCGCAGCTACGCCGTCGCGCGCACTCTGTTTCGCCGCTGGCTGGCGGTTGTGCCACGTGCGGCGCTCGCCGTTGAGGTGGTCACCCACCTCAGCGCCCCGGGGGCAAACCTCAGCCTGGCCCACGCAGTACGGATGCTCCGGCTCTCCGATGAGATGAACATTCCCGCCGTGCTGACCAACGCCGTGCGCTATGTGGATGAAGACGGAGCAGCTACGGCAGACGTGCTCGACGCCGCACGTGCCCTGACCTCCATGGGGCAGCTGGCTGACCTGCAGCCCAACGGCCAGGGCTGGCTGAAGTCCGGGAAGCAGATGGCCGCGCTCGCAGCGGAAATCAGCCATGAAGCCGGTTACGGGCGTTCCGGTGCAGCGAAACTGCTCGCCGGCACGGAGGCGCTCGCCGATTCCTGCCGTATCGACCCGGCGTCGGACATGGGATGGAAGCAGCCGGTGGTGCCGGAGGCATCGGTCATCGGGATTGACGCCGAACCGGGCCTGGAGCTGCGCGGACGCTGCGAAGCCGGAATTGGCAGGCGCTTCGGCCATCTGGATTCCACCGCGGAAGCGGCCATGCGCAACCGGCTCGAACACGAGCTGGGCATTATCGAACGGCTCGGGTTCGCGTCCTATTTCCTGACCGTCGCCGAAGTCTCCACGATGATTCGGGAGATGGGGGTGCGGGCAGCAGCCCGTGGGTCCGGAGCCTCCTCCCTGGTGAACTACCTGCTCGGAGTCAGCCACGTGAACCCGCTGGCACATGACCTCATCTTCGAGCGGTTCCTGTCCCGGGACCGTTCCACCCTGCCGGACATCGACATTGACGTGGAAAGCGCCGAACGGCACAACGTCTACCACCGCATCTTCCAACGCTTCGGGGCTCAGCGGGTGACCCTGATGAGCATGCAGAACGGATACCGGGCACGCGGGGCGGTGCGCGACGCCGGTATGGCCCTGGGCCTTCCCGAAGAGGAGGTCGGCGCCGTCGCGAAGGCCCTGTGGCGCTTCTCTGCCAGCCACTTCCGTGAGGCGCTCGCAGAGAAACCCGAGCTGCGGGACGTTGCCGAGGCAGTGCAGCAGAACCGCCAGCTGGATCTGCTGGTGGACCTCACGGAGCGGCTGGACCGACTGCCACGGCATATCTCCATGCATCCGTGCGGGGTCATCCTGGGAGATACATCCCTGCTGGACCGCACCCCCGTGCAGCCCAGCGGCCTGGGCCTTCCCATGTCCCAGTTCGACAAGCACGACATGGACCCTATGGGCATGCTCAAGCTCGACGTGCTGGGCGTCCGCATGCAGTCGGCGATGGCGTTCGCGCTGAAGGAGATCATCCGGATCCACCCGGGCAGGGAGGAGGTGGCAGCGGCCGGCGCGCACCCGCCTGCTGCGGACGGAAGCCCTCCGGCCTGGATAGCCGACGACGGGCGGATCGACCTGGATGCCGTGCCGCTGGATGACAAACCCACCTACGACCTGATCTGCAGCACGCACACCCTGGGCTGTTTCCAGATTGAGTCCCCGGGCCAGCGCGAACTGGTGGGGAAAATGGCGCCGCGGGAATTCAACGACCTGATCATCGACATTTCCCTCTTCCGGCCCGGTCCCATGAAATCGGACATGGTCCGTCCGTTCCTGGAACACCGGCATGGCTGGTCACCGGAGGAGTACCCGCACGAATCGCTGCGCCCGGTGCTGGCCGAAACCCACGGAGTGACCGTTTTCCACGAACAGGTCCTGCGGACCTTTGACGTGTTCACCGGCTGCGGACTGGCCAAGGCAGACGAACTGCGCCGGCTGCTGGGAAATCCCGACGTCGAAACGGGGGTGGAGGACTTCTTCCGCCGGGCGGCGGAGAAACGCGGCTACGACGCGGAGACCATCGACAAGGTCTGGGAAACGCTGAAGGCCTTCGGCAGCTTCGGATTCTGCAAAGCCCACGGTGCTGCCTTCGCTGTTCCCACCTACCAGTCCGCCTGGCTCAAGACCCACCACCCCGAAGCCTTCCTCGCCGGCATTTTCGAGCATGACCCCGGAATGTATCCCCGGCGGCTGCTGGTTGCCGAAGCCCGGAGGATGGGTATTCCGATCCTGCCGCTGGACATCAACCGCAGCGGAGAACAGTACCGCGTGGAACGGGTACCCGCCGTGCCCGCGGGCCCCGGCCGGAAGGCCCAGCCGGAACGCCTGGGCATCCGCCTGAGCTTCGCCGGAATCTACGGACTCTCGGCCGCTGAAGTCCGCAGGATCGCCGCCGGGCAGCCTTTCGACTCCCTGGCGGACCTTCGGGCCCGCGCCAAATTGTCCAGACCGTCCCTCCAGCGCCTGGCCCAGCTGGGCGCCTTCGATTCGCTCACCCGCGAGACCGGGTCCCGCGGCAGCCGTGCCGACCTGCTGCAGCATCTGGCGGAGACCACCGGGAAATCCGGGTCCCGGAAGTACGATCCCATTCCCGGCCAGCTGTCCCTGCCGCTGGGGGACACGGAACTGACCAACCTGGTTCCGCAGCTGCCTGAACCAACACTGCCGGAACGGGTCCGCACCGAACTGGACCTGCTCGCCGTCGACGTCAGCGCCCATCTGGTGGACAGTTATGAACCGCTGCTGGCAGCCCTGGGTGTGACCAAAGCCGAATCGCTGCTGCAGCTGCGCAACGGCACAGAGGTGCTGGTAGCCGGCATCCGGGTCGCCACGCAGACTCCGCCGATGCGCGGCGGGCGCCGCGTGGTGTTCATCAGCCTCGACGACGGCACGGGATGCGTGGACTGCACCTTCTTCACTGAAGCACAGGAAAAGACCGGCCCCCTGCTCTTCGGCACCGAACTGATGCTGATCCGGGGGCTCACCCGCCGCACGGGACCCCGGGGCATGAGCCTGCAGGCGCTCCAGGCCTGGGACCTTACGGACACAGCTTCCCTGCCCGTACGTCCTGCCCCGGAAGAGCGCGGCAGGTTGGTGGGGCCCAAGCACAGCGGATAACATCGTAAAGGCGTGCCATTGGACGCGCGGGCAAACCCGTGCGCAGGTGCCAGCACAAACGAATCTAGGAGACAAACGTGTCAGTGCCGGAACAGTTCACCCTCATCGTCGACGGCGAAGAGACCACGGTGGATACTGGCACCACAGGTGCTCAGCTCTTCTTTGAGCGCCGCGAGGTAGTCGTGATGCGGGTCGACGGCGTCCTGAAGGACCTCGACACCCCTCTCGCCCCGGGCCAGGGCATCGAAGCAGTGACCATCGACTCCGAAGACGGCCTGAACGTCCTGCGCCACTCCACCGCACATGTGATGGCCCAGGCCGTGCAGCAGCTGCGCCCGGACGCCAAGCTGGGCATCGGCCCGTACATCAAGGACGGCTTCTACTTCGACTTCGACGTCGCCGAGCCGTTCACGCCGGAGGACTTGAAGACCCTCGAGAAGATGATGCAGAAGATCGTCAACTCGAACCAGAAGTTTGTCCGCCGCGTGGTCACCGAGGACGAAGCCCGCGAAGCGATGGCGAACGAGCCGTACAAGCTGGAACTGCTGGGCAAGAAGGACGGCGCCGAGGAAGCGGGCGAGGGCGCAAACATCGAGGTCGGCGCCGGCGAGATCACCATCTACGACAACGTTGACCGCAAGTCCGGCGATGTTGTCTGGTGCGACCTTTGCCGGGGCCCGCACCTGCCCAACACGAAGCTGATCTCCAACGCCTTCGCGCTGACCCGTTCCTCCGCTGCCTACTGGCTCGGCAACCAGGCGAACCAGCAGCTGCAGCGCATCTACGGCACCGCCTGGCCCACCAAGGACGCCCTGAAGGCCTACCAGGAACGCCTGGCCGAGGCCGAGCGCCGCGACCACCGCAAGCTGGGCACCGAACTGGACCTGTTCTCCTTCCCGGACGAGCTGGGCTCCGGCCTGCCGGTGTTCCACCCCAAGGGCGGCATCATCCGGAAGGCCATGGAGGACTACTCCCGCCAGCGCCACACCGAAGCCGGCTACGAGTTCGTCTACACCCCGCACATCACCAAGGGCCACCTGTACGAGGTTTCCGGCCACCTGGACTGGTACCGCGACGGCATGTTCCCTCCGATGCACGTCGATGAGGTCACCGACCCCGAGACCGGCGAGGTCACCAAGCCCGGCCAGGATTACTACCTGAAGCCGATGAACTGCCCCATGCACAACCTGATCTTCCGCTCCCGCGGACGGTCCTACCGTGAACTGCCGCTGCGGCTGTTCGAATTCGGTTCGGTCTACCGCTACGAGAAGTCCGGCGTCATTCACGGCCTGACGCGCGTGCGCGGCATGACCCAGGACGACGCCCACATCTACTGCACCCGCGAGCAGATGAAGGACGAGCTGGCCAACACGCTGAACTTCGTGCTGGACCTGCTCAAGGACTACGGCCTGGATGACTTCTACCTGGAGCTCTCCACCAAGGATCCGGAAAAGTACGTTGGTTCCGACGAGGTGTGGGAAGAAGCAACCCGCACCCTCGCCGAGGTTGCCGAAGCATCCGGCCTGGACCTCGTTCCGGATCCCGGGGGAGCAGCTTTCTACGGTCCGAAGATCTCCGTGCAGGCACGTGACGCCATTGGCCGCACCTGGCAGATGTCCACGATCCAGCTGGACTTCAACCTGCCCGAACGTTTCGAACTCGAATACCAGGCTGCCGACGGCACCCGCCAGCGCCCGGTCATGATCCACCGTGCCCTCTTCGGCTCGGTTGAGCGTTTCATGGCTGTGCTGACCGAGCACTACGCCGGTGCGTTCCCCGCCTGGCTGGCTCCGGTCCAGGTCGTCGGCATCCCCGTTGCCGAGGCGTTCAACGATTACATGTACGACGTCGTCGACAAGCTCAAGGCCGCGGGCATCCGTGCCGAGGTGGACGCCGGAACCGACCGCTTCCCGAAGAAGATCCGTACCGCCTCCAAGGAGAAGATCCCGTTCGTCCTGATCGCCGGCGGCGAAGACGCTGAGGCCGGGGCGGTCTCCTTCCGCTTCCGTGACGGCAGCCAGGATAACGGCGTGCCCGTCGAAGAAGCCGTGAAACGGATCGTCGAAGCTGTCCGGAACCGGGACAAGTAGCGGCGCGGGGGAGTCCAGATGGAAAGCCAGGAGCAGTATCCGCACGACGGCGAAGTGACGGATGAATTCGAACTCGCCGGAGTGCCGGATGCCTTCCAGCGGCTCTGGACCCCCCACCGCCTTGCCTACATCAAGGGCGGGCAGGAGCAGGTTTCCTCGGAAAACAACTGCCCGTTCTGCGCGGCGCCGTCGCACACCGATGAAGAAGCGCTGATTGTCCACCGCGGCAAGCACGCTTTCGTGATCCTGAACCTGTTTCCCTACAACGCGGGCCATTTGCTGGTCTGCCCGTACCGCCACGTTCCGGACTACACGGACATTGACGTGGAGGAAACGGCGGAAATCGCAGCGCTCACGCAGACCGCAATGCGCGTTCTCCGCAAGGTTTCCGCACCTGCCGGCTTCAACCTGGGAATGAACCAGGGCACCGCGGGGGGAGCCGGTATCGCTGCCCACCTGCATCAGCACATCGTTCCGCGCTGGAGCGGCGACGGGAACTTCCTGCCGATCATTGCGCACACCAAGGCGATCACCCAGACCCTGGGAGAGGTACGGCAGCAGGTAGCCGATGCCTGGCCGGCCGAACCTGAGCCGTCCGCGGCGGAAACCGGTGGGGCCCAGGCGTGCTGAACAAATACGCCCGAGGGTTCTTCACCGCGCTGTTCACCCCTCTGGCCACCTGGCTGATCAGGCACCGGGTCTCACCTGACGCCGTCACGATCATCGGTACCCTCGGCGTGATGATCGGCGGCCTGGTCTTCTACCCGCTGGGCCAGCTGTTCTGGGGAACGATCTTCATCGTTCTCTTTGTCTTCTCCGACGTCATTGACGGGATCATGGCCCGCCAGCAGGAACGCAAGGGCAAATGGGGAGCGTTCCTGGATTCCACGCTGGACCGGTTCGCGGACGGTTCCCTCTTCGCCGGCGTCAGCATCTGGTTCTTCACGGGCGGGGACAACGACGCGATCGGGATTGCGGCGCTCATCTGCCTGGTCCTGGGCATGCTGGTCTCCTACATCCGGTCCAAGGCCGAGTCGCTCGGTTTCGACGCGAACGTAGGCCTGGCCGAACGGGCGGAGCGGTTGGTTTTCCTGCTGACGGCCACCGGACTGGTGGGGTTGGGCGTGCCCGAACCGGTGCTCCTGATAGTGCTCCTTGCGCTGTGCCTGGCCAGCGGCGTCACGATCTTCCAGCGGATGAGCACGGTCCGGCGCCAGGCCACCGCCGAAGTCCTGGGAAAGAAAGACCTCGGAAAAGATACGCAGCAATAGCCCAAGCGTGCGCTTCACGGGGCTTAGGATGGCCTTCTACCGCCGTCCTACCAGAGAGCTTCGCCATGTCTGAAGAAAACCCTTCCCAGCCTGCAGCTTCCACCGGAAGCAGCCGGGTCAAGCGCGGAATGGCCGAAATGCTCAAGGGCGGCGTCATCATGGACGTCGTTACCGCTGACCAGGCCCGGATTGCCGAGGACGCCGGTGCCGTTGCCGTCATGGCGCTGGAACGGGTCCCCGCCGACATCCGTGCCCAGGGCGGTGTCTCCCGCATGAGTGATCCTGACATGATCGACAGCATCATTGACGCTGTTTCGATTCCCGTCATGGCGAAGGCACGCATTGGGCACTTCGTTGAGGCGCAGGTGCTGCAGTCCCTCGGCGTCGACTACATTGACGAATCCGAAGTCCTCACGCCGGCTGACTACGCCAACCACATCGACAAGTGGAAGTTCACCGTTCCCTTCGTCTGCGGTGCGACGAACCTGGGTGAGGCCCTCCGCCGGATCAACGAAGGTGCCGCGATGATCCGTTCCAAGGGTGAAGCCGGAACCGGCGATGTATCCAATGCCACCATGCACATGCGGCAGATCCGCACCGAAATTGCCCGCCTGTCCTCCCTGCCGGAAGACGAGCTGTACGTCGCGGCCAAGGAACTGCAGGCCCCGTACGAACTCGTGAAGGAGGTAGCTGCCTCCGGCAAACTGCCTGTCGTGCTGTTCACTGCCGGCGGCATTGCCACCCCGGCCGACGCAGCCATGATGATGCAGCTGGGAGCCGACGGCGTCTTTGTCGGCTCGGGCATCTTCAAGTCCGGAAACCCCGCCGAGCGCGCCGCCGCGATCGTGAAGGCAACAACGTTCCATGACGATCCCGACGAAATCGCCAAGGCCTCCCGCGGACTCGGTGAAGCAATGGTCGGCATCAACGTCGACGAGATCCCGCAGCCGCACCGTCTCGCCGAGCGCGGCTGGTAACGCACAGCACCTAGCCAATAGCCATGGTGTACGTACGCCCGCGGCCCACCAGGGAGAAACCGCGGGCAGCGCACAGGTCCTGTCCCGGCGCCGTCGCGTTGACGATCAGATCCTTCGCACCCGCGGCTTCGGCAGCAGCAGCGGCGGAGCTCAGCAACGCCGTTCCGAAGCCGCGCCGCCGGCTGGAGGCTCCGACAGCGAGGGAGAAGATTCCGCCGACCTCGGACAGTCCGGCAATCCCGCTGGGATAAAACGCGTAGGCCCGCCCGGTCATGCGGGCGGAATCACGGGCAGCGATATGCCAGGCCTGCCGAGGCTGGGAATGCCCGACCCGCAGTTCCTCGGCATCTGCGCCCGAGACCTCCGGCGGCTGGATCTCCACAGCCGCAGCCGTGCCGGGCCATGCCTGCGGTGCATGCACGGGCGCCGTCATCCAGCAGGTCTGCGGGCCGCGGCGGAAGCCGAAAGCGTCCAGCGGTGCGGGATCCACGGACCCGCCCAGCCACGCCGTCACAGAAGAGGCCCCGAGCCGGGATCCTTCAGCCAGTCCGGGCCGGATTCCTGCAGCCGAGATCTCGTCCGGGAACATCAGCATGAGCTGGCGGCGGGCAGGAAGCCACACCCAGCGTGACTCATGCGTTCCGAACGAGCGGCCGCCTGTCGCTGATGCCAGGGCGGTAAACCAGGCATGCTGCAGGCGCTGGCAGGACGCGATCGTTGCCATGGCCTTAGGACAGTCCGCGCCGGGCCAGCAGCGGGCCGATTTCCGGGTCCCGGCCCCGCAGGTTGCGGAAGGATTCCAGGGGATCGGCCGAGTAGCCCTTCGAGAGCAGCTTGGTGCGGAACGCATCGCCGTTGGCGCGCGTCAGGCCGCCGTTTTCCCTGAACCACTCCACCGTGTCGGCGTCGAGCACTTCGCTCCAAATGTAGGAGTAGTACGCAGCCGAATAGCCGCCCGCGAAAATGTGCTTGAAGTAGCCTGTGCGGTAGCGCGGCGGCACCAGCGGAAGGCTGACTCCCGAGTCGGCCAGGGCTTTTTCTTCGAAGGCTTGCGGATCCGTTACCGTTTCTCCCGCGGACAGCTCGTGCCAGGCGAGATCAAGCAGGGTGGCTCCCAGGTACTCCGTGGTGCGGAAGCCCTCGCCCCAGAGCGATGAAGCATGAATCCGGTCGAGAGTCTCCTGCGGAAGCGGTTCGCCCGTTTGGTAGTGCCGGGCGAAGTTGGCTGCCACCTCGGGCCAGAGCATCCACATTTCGTTGACCTGCGAGGGGTATTCCACGAAGTCCCGCGGCACGGCGGTTCCGGAGAACAAGGGGAATTCGACGTCGGAGAACAAACCGTGCAGGGCATGGCCGAACTCATGGAAGGCGGTGACGACTTCGTCGAAGGTCAGCAGCGCCGGTTCGCCCTCGGAAGGGCGGGAGATGTTGAGGTTGTTCACCACAACCGGCTTCCTGCCCAGAAGCCGGGACTGGGACACCAGCTCGTTCATCCAGGCGCCGCCGCTCTTGGTCTCCCGCGTGAAGTAGTCGCCCAGGAACAGGCCAAGTCCACTGCCGTCCTGGTCCCGGACTTCCCAGATCCGGACGTCAGGATGGTAGCCGGTGAGGTCCGGGCGTTCGGTGAAGGTGATCCCGTACAGCTGGTTGGCTGCGAAGAAAACGCCGTCGTTCAGGACCCGGTCCAGCTCGAACCAGGGACGCAGCGCATCCAGGTCCACGGCGAATTCTTCCCGCCGGACCTGCTCGGAGTAGTAGGCCCAGTCCCACGGCTGCAGCTCCTGGATTCCGTCCCGCGCCGCCGCGGCCTGCAGCTTCTCCGCTTCGGCGCCGGCATTGCGGACCGCCGGCGGCACCAGTTTCGAGAGCATGTCATGGACGGCACCAATCGACGGTGCGGTTTGGTCCCCGACGGCATATTCGGCGTGGCTGCCGTAACCCAGCAGGGCCGCGCGCTCGGCACGGAGGGCTGCCATCTCGGCGGCGATGCCAAGGGTGTTCCCGTCGTTGTCCCGGAAACCGCGGTTGACCGAGGCTTCAAAAAGCCGCTGCCGGGTCCTGCGGTTCTTCAGCCGTGCCAACGCGGGCTGCGGCGTCGCCAGGATCAGGGTCAGGAGGTACTTCGAGGCGGAACCCGCCTCGCCGGCAGCCGCAGCCGCGGCGGCGAGGTCATCGGGGGAGAGGCCCTCCAGCTCGGACTCGTCGTCCACCGCCAGGGCGGACTCATTGGTGTCGGCCAGCAGTTTCTGGGAGAAAGCCGTCCCCAATTCCGCCAGGCGGGTGTTGAGCTCACGCATCCTGGCCTTCCCGGCGTCGTCCAGAGCAGCACCGGCGCGCAGGAACCTGCGCCGGTATTCAGCCAGCAGCCGGGCGGACTCATCATCCAGGCCGTCCGCAGGCACTGAGCTGACGCGTTCGAAGAGCGCGGAGTCCTGGTAGATCGCATCTTCGTGGGCGGAAAGGAGCGGACCCACCTGCTTCTGCACTTCCTGGACCTCGCCGGTGGCGTGGGACATGACCGCGTTGAAGAAGACGGCGGAGGTTCTTGCGAGCAACTGGCCGGAACGCTCCAGTGCGGCAATAGTGTTTTCGAACCCGGCTGGTTCCGCCCGGGCGGTGATGGCGTCGATTTCCGAACGCTGTTCCTTCATCCCGGCTTCGAAAGCGGGAAGGAAGTCCTCGGCGGAGATGGCCGTGAAATCCGGCAGTTCATACGGAAGGGCGCTGGGTGAAAGTAGGGCATTGCTCATGAAAACCAAGACTTTCACACGGGCCCCCGCGCAACCAGCCGACGGGCCGCGTATGCTCATCCCTGATCGACAGAAGGTGCCCGTACGGGGCTCCGCAGGCGGTCACGAGTGTTCCGGGGGGAACGATGAAATCGACAGTTTGGACCGCCGCCAGGCTCGCGGCAGCTGCCCTTGCCCTTGGACTGGCACTGACCTCGTGCACCGCGTCCTCCGGAGACGAGGAGACGCCGTCCGCTGCAGCGCCGTCGTCAGCGTCGCAGACTCCGAGCCAAACTCCCGAACCGGTTGTGACACCGGGAGCCGGCGCCGAATGTCCGGGCATCCGCTGCACTACCGTGATGCTCGCCGGCGACCTGCTGGTGCATCCGCAGCTATGGGACCAGGCCACCGCCGATGCACGGGCCGGTGGAAAGCAGCCGCTGGACTTCGAACCCCTGCTGGAAGGAATGCGCGCCTACGTCGCGGGCTCCGACCTGGCCGTGTGCCACATGGAAACCCCGGTCGCCGAAACGGACGGGCCGTACGCGGGGTATCCCATGTTCAACGTGCCGCCGCAGATCCTGACTGCGGCTGCCGCCGTCGGATACCAGGCCTGCACAACGGCGAGCAACCACACCATCGACGCCGGCACTGAGGGCTTGAACAGGACACTGTCCGTCCTGGACTCGCTGGGACTGGAGCACACCGGCTCCTACGCCTCAGAGGAGGACTCCCAGGTCCCGCTGATCATGGACACGTCCGGGGCGCGGATCGGCATTATTGAAGCGACCTACGGTTTGAACGGACTGGTCGCCGAGTACCCCTGGCAGGTGGACATGCTGGACACCCAAGACATGATCCAGCGGGCCAAGGCTGCACGCGGTGAGGGGGCAGACCTCGTCATCGGGGCGATTCACGCCGGCGACGAGTACGCTTCCACGCCCAACAGCCAGCAGCTGGACACCGCACACGCCCTGGCCGACAGCGGAGAGTTCGACCTGATCTACGGCCACCACACCCACTCCGTGCTGCCGATCGAGAACTACAACGGCACCTGGATCATCTACGGCCTGGGCAATGCCGTCACGGAGCTCTCGCCCTGGTACGCGGTGAACAACGAGGGCCTGATCGTGCGCGCTCAGTTCGTTCAGGAGGACAACGGCGCCGACTGGCGCGTTTCGGACCTGGCCTGGGCGCCGTCAGTCATTGTGCGCGACCCGTACCGCTGGTGCTCCGTCGCCTCCGACCTGCCGCAGGGCCCGTGTGCTTCCGAGGCGCAGCAGGCCGAGGTCCGCCAGCGGACGGTTTCCGTCGTTGAGTCCATGGGGGCGGGTGAGGACGGGGCGCACGAGTGGCTGGTGTCGGAGGATGTATCGAAGCGCTGAGTTCGGTCTGTCGGCTGAACCGCTGTTGCCCGGACCGCGCAGGTGCCGCCGCAGGGCGGACCGGAACGGCGGCAACGAAACTCCCTGCTCGCAGGGCTCGCAGAGAGTATTAAAGCCGCCTAACCCGGTCCGGACTGCGGCTGGGTGGGTGCCCCAGGTACGGCAGTGGCCTAACCCGGTCCGGACTGCGGCTGGGTGGGTGCCGGGCCGCGGCAGTCGTGCGCGTCATCCTGGGGACTTGGAGGGGGCGGTTGCTGGTAGCCTCGGCTGGTGAAAATGACGCTACGGCCTTGGCAGCCGGATGATGCAGCCTCCCTGTTCGCTGCTGTTCAGTCGACTCCTGATCTGGATACCCAGTTGGACCGTTCGGCCGTCTGTGACATGGACGCCGCGATGATTTTTATCCGCTCCGCGTTCGCTTGGGACCCGGACTCTGGCATGTGCAGTTTCGCCATCGACGTGGACGGACGGGCAGCCGGAAATGTTGGGCTCAGCCACATAGATCGCCGGCACCGCACAGCTTGGCTCTCATACTGGATTGCCGGGGACAACCGAGGACATGGACTCGCCGGCAGGGCCGCTGCGGGTGTGGCTGACTGGGCGCTCCAGGAGCTCGACCTGTTCCGGATTGAGTTGGGGCACCGGGTGAACAACCCGGCGTCCTGTGCCGTGGCAAGGCGGGCTGGTTTTCTTCCGGAGGGGATAGAACGGTCAAAGCTGGAGCACGGCGGCGTGCGCTTCGATGTGGAAACACATGCGCGGCTCGCAACTGATCCCGCCCCTGCGCTGGATCTTCCGGCCGTCAGCCTGTAGAACGGCCTGCAACCGAGCGCCGCCAGGTCCAACGGCTGGCCGCAACAAGGAGCAGGCAATGGCAAACGTGCTGATTCATGCAACGGTGACGCTGGACGGGTACATGGCAGATCCGGACGATGGCGTGGACTGGATGTTCGACGTCGATGCGGGTGACGAGGACACCGCACTGGTGAACCGCATTGTCGGCGAGATTGGCGCCGTCGTCGGTGGCGCGAACCGGACCCGGACAATCGAGGACGGCGAAGAGCCCTACGGCGGCCTGCCGGGAGTGCCCGTCTATCTGATGACGCATGAGGCGCAGGAACCCGTGGTCAAGGACGGGGTCACGTACACGTTCGTCGTCGATGACATAGCCGGTGCTGTCGACATGGCCATGGCTGACGCCGGGGACAAAACAGTGAGCCTGCTCGGCGGCAAGATCTCCCGTCAATGCCTGCAGCGCGGACTCGTGGACGAAATTCAGCTTCACGTCGTTCCGATCCTGCTGGGTGACGGCATCTCGTTGTTCGAGGGGCTGGGCCAGCGGGTGAACCTGGAGCTGATGGAGAATGCGTCGTACGGCAACGGCGGCGTGCATCTGCGGTACCGGGTTCTTCGTTAGGGTAACCCCCGGCACAAACTACCGCGGGCGGTTGGCGGCGTGGGAGCGGGCCAGCTCGGAGATTTTGGCAAGCTCGGCAAGGTCCGCGTCAGAGGCAGGGGCCGGTTCGTAGGACCCGTACCGCCGGGTGACGGCCTGCTCGATCAGGAAGTCCGCAATCGCCGGGTTCTTGGGCAGCAGCGAACCGTGGAGGTAGCTGGCCACGACGTTCTGGTAGCGGGCACCCTCGGTATCGTCCTCGGTGTTATTGCCTTCACCCTTGCGGACCAGTGCCAGCGGCTTCGCATCCGGCCCCAGGAAGGTCTGTCCGCTGTGGTTCTCGTAGCCGTGGATGTCGCCGAACTCATCGCTGACCGAGTGCACGTTGCCGATCAGCCGGTCCGGACCGCCGTGCGTTTCAATGTCCAGCACGCCGATGCCCGGGATGAGGACGCCGTCGTGGGTCTTGAAGAACCGGCCGAAGAGCTGGTAGAGCCCGCAGATCACCAGCATGGGCAGGCCGTCGTCGGCGAGGCTGCGCAGTGTCGGCGCCAGGGCCTGCAGGTCCTGCTGGATTACCACCTGGCCGCTGTCCTGTCCGCCGCCGCCCACAATCAGGTCGACGTCGGCTGGGAACTCGTCACCGGGGTTGTACTCGGCCACAACCGGGTTGTAGCCCTGCCATTTCAGGCGCTGCTTCAGGACCAGGACGTTGCCCCAGTCGCCGTAAATGTTCATGTCCCGCGGGTACAGCTGGACGATGTGGATGTCGCGGCTCATGAGACCACCTCAACCTTCGTGATCTTGGAGAGTTCCCGGCGCACGGCGAGCATGGCCGTGTACGTGCAGAAAATCCGCATGGGCTGGGTTCCCGCCGAGGAGATGAATTTCGCCAGCGCATCGGGAATGTCAGTGTCGACGCCGCGGACGGGAACGTCGTCGTACTTCAGGCGCAGCGCCATGTCATAGGCACGAACGCCCGTCACCATGTCGACACCGCCGGACAGGGTCTCGAAATCTACGTCCCACAGCCAGGACATGTCCCGGCCGTCGGCGTAGTTGTCATTGATCGCGATCATGGTGGCGTAGCCGTGCGCCGCGAAGGACTTCAGGCCCAGGCGGAAGCCGGAGGGATTCTTCACGAGCACCAGTTCCAGCGGCGCTCCGTTCACGGTCAGGGACTCGCCGCGCCCAAAGGCAGGCTCTACGTTGGCCAGGGACTCGAACAGCCTGACCCGATCAGCCCGGGGCCCGAGGATCTGCCGGGCAAACGTCAGTGCTGCCGCAGCATTGAAGATGTTGTACACGCCGCGCAGCTTCAGCCCGGTGGTGGTGGTGGTTCCGTCCACCTCAAAGTCAGCATCGGTTTCGGCAACTCGCGTCAGCACGACGTCGGCGGGCTGGGCAGCGGCGATGGCTTCGGAGCGTGATCCGCGCATCTCGTCGTCATTGGGGAAGGTGCTGCGCAGCGACGCGTCGAGCCCGAAGTACGTCACTTTCTGGCTGGACAGCGAATCGGCAATCGACGCGACGCGGGGATCCTCACGGTTGAGCACCACGGTGTCCGTCGTTGCCAGGGCGATCTGCTCCAGCAGGCGGGTGGTCTTGTCGATCTCCCCGAACCGGTCCAGCTGGTCGCGCAGGACATTGAGCAGGAGGGCGTAGCGCGGCTGGATCAGCTTCACGAAGTGCACGGCGTGCGCTTCATCCAGTTCCAGCACTGCGATGTCAGCATCAAGGCGGCCGCGCAGGTTCACCTCACCGAGCAGCGCTGCAGCTACGCCGCGCGTGAAGTTGCTGCCGGTGCGGTTGGTGAAAACCTTCAGACCCTGGCCCTCCAGCAGTTCAACAACCATCTTGGTGGTGGTGGTCTTGCCGTTGGTGCCGGAGACGACGGCGACGCCGAGGGGCAGGGTGGAGAGCGTGCGGCGGATGAAATCCGGGTCGATCTTCTCCACCACGAGGCCGGGAAGGGCGGACCCTCCGCCGCGCAGCCGGGAGGCGCTGCGGACCAGTTTGCCGACCAGGATGGAGAAAGAACTCATGGATACCGAATATATCCCACCGTCACTAACCGGTCCGGGAAGCACCCGGCAACCTAGACTGGTCAAATGACCGAAATCACCGCCTGCGACACCGCAGCACCCCTGGTGGGAGTGCTTGCCCTGCAGGGCGGTATCCGCGAACACGTCCAGGCGCTCGAAGCAGCGGGCGCACGGACCATGCTGGTCCGGCGGGCGTCTGAACTCGATGCCCTGGACGGACTGGTCCTGCCTGGCGGGGAATCCACCACGATCGACAAACTTATGCGGCTCTACGGGATCGCCGGCCCGCTGCGGGCAAAAATCCGGGATGGTTTTCCGGTCTACGGTTCCTGTGCGGGCATGATCCTCCTGGCGGACCGGATCACGGACCCCGCCCTGGACGCGGCGGGCGAACCGCAGCAGACCCTTGGCGGCCTGGACCTGACCGTCCGGCGCAACGCCTTTGGCCGCCAACGGGAGTCCTTCGAGACCAGTCTGGACTTCGACGGGCTCCAGGACCTCCCCTCGCAGGAGCCGGGACAGCAGGCTGCCCCGGTGCACGCAGTTTTCATCCGTGCACCGTGGGTTGAGAAGGTAGGCTCCTCGGTGCAGGTGCTGGCGAAGGTCCTTCCGCAGGAGGCTTCCACGGACATCATCGCGGAGGGCAGGGATTCAGTCGCTAGAATTGTCGCAGTGCGTTCGGGGAAATTGCTGGCCACCTCGTTCCATCCGGAAGTAACGGGGGAGCGCCGCATCCACGAACTTTTTATCCAGATGATCAGAGGAGACGCGTAAAGCATGTCGGGCCACTCGAAATGGGCAACCACCAAGCACAAAAAGGCCGTAATTGATGCCAAGCGTGCCAAGTCCTTTGCCAAGCTGATCAAGAACATCGAAGTAGCCGCCCGTGCCGGCGGCGCTGACATGGCCGGCAACCCCGGCCTGGAACTGGCCGTGCAGAAGGCCAAAAAGACGTCGGTCCCCATCGACAACATCAATCGCGCCGTCAAGCGCGGCGCCGGCCTCCTGGGTGAAGCCGTCGATTACCAGACCATCATGTACGAAGGCTACGGTCCCCAGGGCACAGCCCTGCTGATCGAGTGCCTCACCGACAACAAGAACCGCGCCGCCTCCGAGGTGCGCCTGGCCGTGACGCGCAACGGCGGCAACATGGGCGATCCGGGTTCGGTCGCCTACATGTTCACCCGCAAGGGCGTGGTCACCCTTCCGAAGAAGGACCTCACCGAGGATGACCTGTTGATGGCAGTGCTCGACGCCGGTGCGGACGAGGTCAAGGAAGCCGGCGATAACTTCGAGATCATCTCCGAAGCCGCGGACCTGCGGGCCGTTGTTGCTGCCCTCGAAGAAGCCGGAATTGAGTACGACACCGACGAGGCAGAATTCCTGCCCTCCATGCACGTGGAACTCGATGCAGACAACGCCCGGAAGTTCATGAAGCTGGTCGATGCAGTGGAGGACCTGGACGACGTCCAGAACGTCTACTCCAACGCGGACATTTCGGCAGACGTCCTCGCGCAGCTCGAAGAAGACTGAGCACCGCGTGCCTCTCCGGGTCCTGGGAGTTGACCCGGGACTGACCCGCTGCGGACTGGGCGTAGTCGACGTCGAAGGCAACCGGCGTGCCACCCTGGTGGCCGTCGGTGTCGCGGGGACTGAAGCCGGTACGGCGCTGGATGCGCGGCTGCTGGTGATCTCCGAAGCCATTGAGCTGTGGCTGGATACGCACTCCCCGGACGTTCTTGCCGTGGAGCGGGTGTTCAGCCAGCTCAATGTTTCTACCGTGATGGGCACCGCCCAGGCCTCCGGCGTCGTCATTGCTGCCGCTGCCCGCCGTGGAATTCCGGTGGCGCTCCATACCCCAACCGAGGTGAAAGCCGCAGTGACCGGCTCCGGCTCGGCCAACAAGGAAGCCGTGGGGCGCATGGTGACCAAGATCCTGCGGCTCACCGAAATGCCGCGGCCGGCCGACGCCGCCGACGCGCTGGCGCTGGCCATCACCCATGCGTGGCGCCGTGGCGCGCTCGGCCTGGGGCAGGCAGCAACGCAGGGATCGGCGTCCTCCGGGGGTGGTCCGGCGCAGGGCGGGCTGACGGCGGCGCAGCGGATGTGGGCCGAAGCGGAAGCCAAGGCGAAACGCGCCCGCTTCTAAAGTGCCGGAAAAACCTGCGGGACCAGTAGGCTGTTCGTAGATATGTTCTATTCTGCAATCGGATCAATGCACGGAGTCTCCCCATGATCGCCTCGCTGCGCGGTGTTGTATCGCACGTCGGCCCTTCTTCCGCCGTCCTCGACGTCAACGGCATCGGCATGCTCGTCCAGGCGACGCCGCAAACCCTCTCGGGGCTCCGGCCCGGGTCGGAAGCACAGGTGCACACGGCGCTGATCGTGCGCGAGGACTCCATGACGCTCTTTGGGTTCGCGGATCCGGGGGAGCGGGAAGTGTTCGAGGCGCTGCTCAGCGTCAGCGGGGTTGGTCCCCGGCTGGCCCTGGCAGTGCTGGCGGTGCACACCCCGGAGGCAATCCGGGTGGCCGCATCCACCGGGGACGACAAGGCATTCAGCAAGGTGTCCGGCATCGGACCGAAGGGAGCGCGCCGGATCGTGCTGGAACTGGCGGACAAGCTGGTGCCGCACGGTAGCGAGGAAACCCCAGCCGGCGTCCCGGCCTGGAACGATCAGGTGCTCTCCGCCATGACCGGCCTCGGCTGGTCGGAGAAGGACGCCGCAGCAGCAGTGGACGCCACCGCTGCGGAACATCCCGACGCCGCAGCCTCCGGCAACGTAGCGGAGATCCTCCGCCTGACGCTCCGGCGCCTTGGCCAGGACGGCACCCGCCGGGCACCGCAGAAGCAGGCCGGCTAGAGTGTCTTCCGCCGAAACGCTCACCACACCGACGCCGGACCCCGACGACAAGGCCGTCGAGGCCGCGCTGCGCCCCAAGAACCTTGACGACTTCGTGGGGCAGAAGCGGGTCCGCGAACAGCTCTCGCTGGTGCTGGAAGCATCCCGGCTGCGCGGACGGAGCGCAGACCACGTCCTGCTTTCCGGGCCGCCCGGACTGGGCAAGACCACGCTGTCCATGATTATTGCCGCCGAGATGAACGCACCGCTGCGGATCAGCTCCGGCCCTGCGATCCAGCACGCAGGCGACCTCGCCGCCATCCTCTCCTCCCTCACGGAGGGCGAGGTGCTCTTCCTCGATGAAATCCACCGCATGTCCCGTCCCGCCGAGGAAATGCTGTACATGGCGATGGAAGACTTCCGCGTGGACATCGTGGTTGGCAAGGGCGCCGGCGCGACGGCGATCCCGCTCGATCTTCCGCCGTTCACCCTGGTTGGCGCCACCACCCGCGCCGGCCTGCTCCCCGGCCCCCTGCGCGACCGTTTCGGCTTCACCGGCCACTTGGAGTTCTACTCCACGGCCGAGCTGGAACTGGTCCTCCGCCGCTCCGCCATGCTCATGGACATGAAGGTGAACTCGGCGGGCTTCGCAGAGGTGGCCGGCCGGTCCCGCGGCACGCCGCGAATCGCCAACCGCCTGCTGCGCCGTGTCCGTGATTGGGCTCTCGTGCATGGAATCGACCAGATCGACGCGCGCTCTGCCGGGGCCGCACTGGACATGTATGAGGTGGACGCCCGCGGCCTGGACCGGCTGGACCGTTCCGTGCTCCATGCACTGGTCACCAAATTCGGCGGGGGACCGGTGGGACTTTCCACCCTGGCCATCGCCGTCGGGGAAGAACCGGAGACTGTCGAGACGGTAGCCGAACCGTACCTGGTCCGCGAAGGACTGCTGGGCAGGACGCCGCGGGGCAGGATTGCGACACGCGCGGCCTGGGAACACCTCGGGCTGCAGATGCCCGACGCCGCTGCGCAGCTCCTGCCGGATCTGCCGGTTTCGGGTACTCCCGGGCAAGACTGAGCCGGGATGCGAACGCCGCCGAAGAGATGCAGAATGAAACTTAAGCGGCTGGCGCTGCGTTGTCCCTTAGACTGATCAAACGCTTGCGCCCTCCGGCATGCCTTCCTGCCTGTGCAGGGTGAGCAGCCCGGAGCGGCAGGCAGCCGCGCATGATCCACAAACCGACCTTTACACCGCAACAGAAACGGAACCCTTCGTGTTCTTGAATGTCTTGGCCCAGACCAGCGAAAACACCAACCAGGGTGGTTTTGACCTGACGAGCCTTCTTCTGCCCGTTCTTCTTGGCCTGTTCATCTTCATGATGTTCCGCAAGCAGAAGAAGACACAGAAGACTGTCCAGGAGCAGCGGACCCAGATGGTTCCGGGCACCGAGGTCATGACGCAGTTCGGCCTGTTCGGCACCATCGTGTCCGTGGACCAGGAAGAGAACAAGGCTGTCCTGGAACTCTCGCCCGGCAACACCGCAACCATCCACCTGCAGGCCCTCACCAAGGTGGTCACGACGACTCCGGCGGAAGACGAGACCGAAACCGTCGTACCGGATGACGCTTCGTCCCTGACCGGTGAAGCGCCGCGCACGGAAACTTCTGACGCAGCACGCAATGACGCTGCCGTGCAGGAAGAGACTCCTGAGGAAACTCTCGAGCGCCTGAACCGTGAGAAGAAGAACGACAACTAGACTCTCCGAGGGCCTGCGGCTTCACTGACGCCGCGGGCCCGCCGGACCATACTGTCTCCGGCGCTTACGCCTAAAGGAAAACCCTTATGCCTCGAAACGGCTCCGGCCCGGCCGCGAAAAAGACGCTCATTTGGTTGGGCGTCCTTTTTGCTGCCCTGGCCCTTTTGCTCGGCGGCGGCTCCATGTGGAGCAACGCCACCTGGACTCCGAAGCTTGCCCTGGACCTTGAGGGCGGCACCCAGATGATCCTCGCCCCGAAGGTTACCGGAGGTGATACGCAGATCAGCCAGGAACAGCTGGACCAGGCTGTGGAGATCATCCGCCAGCGGGTGGACGGCAGCGGTGTCTCCGAAGCGGAGATCACCACGCAGTCCGGCCGCAACGTCGTCGTCTCGCTCCCGGGCACGCCGTCCGCTGAAACCCGTGCGTTAATCCAGGCCTCGGCAGCCATGGAGTTCCGCTCCGTGATCATGGGCGGGCCCGGTCAGGCTCCTGCCGCGGAGACGCCGACGCCGGATGACCAGCTGCCGGCACCCACGGCCGAGCCGGAAAACGGTTCGGACATGAACTGGATTACGCCGGAGCTGTACAAGGAATTCGAGAGCACCAACTGCCTGGACCCGGCAGCGCTTGAGGCCTCCATTGAGCCCGCGCCCGCGGACCAGGCCATGGTTGCCTGTGAGCCGGGCACCGCCGGCAAGTACATCCTCGGTCCGGTGGAGGTCCCCGGGTCCATGCTGGAAGATGCCAGCTTCGGCATGGCCCAGACCGGCCAGGGCCAGTCCCTGAACGAGTGGGCCGTGAACCTGGACTTCAACGGCGAAGGCACGGAGAAGTTCCGGGCCGTCTCGGAGCGTCTGCTGACTTTCGGTGACGGAAGCCCACAGAACCAGTTCGCGATTGTGCTCGACGGCCAGGTCATCTCCGCACCGTCGATGAACGTGCTGATCACAGACGGTAACGCGCAAATCACCGGCCAGTTCACCCAGGAAAGCGCAAAGGCCCTTTCCGAGCAGCTGAAGTACGGTGCGCTGCCCATTAGCTTCGACATCCAGAGCGAACAGCAGGTTTCTGCGACCCTTGGTGCCGACCAGCTCCGCATGGGTCTGATCGCCGGCATCATCGGCCTGATCCTTGTGGCGCTGTACTCGCTGTTCCAGTACCGGGCGCTGGGCTTCGTGACGATCGCGTCCCTGGTGGTTGCCGGCGTCCTGACGTATCTCGCCATCGCGATCCTCGGCTGGTCCCACAACTACCGGCTGTCACTGGCCGGCGTCGCCGGCCTGATTGTGGCCATCGGCCTCACCGCCGACTCGTTCATCGTCTACTTCGAACGAATACGTGATGAGCTGCGTGACGGCAGGGGACTGGTGTCCGCCGTGGACAACGGCTGGAAGCGTGCCAAGCGCACCGTCCTGGCCTCCAAGGCAGTGAACCTGCTGGCCGCCGTCGTGCTCTATTTCGTGGCTGTCGGCAACGTCCGCGGTTTCGCGTTTACGCTCGGCCTCACGGCTATCGCCGACCTCATCGTCGTCTTTATGTTCACGCACCCGGTCATGGTTCTCCTGGCCAAGACAAAGTTCTTCGGCAAGGGCCACAAGTGGTCCGGACTGGACGCAACGCGTCTCGGTGCGGTCCCGGTTTACCGCGGCGCAGGACGCCTGCGCGAGCCGGCTGCAGGGGATGCAACTGAGAATGCCGCCGGGTCCGCAGGAGCACCGGCCGCCCCGAAGGGCAAGAACAAGGGTGCAGCACGCGAGGCTGAACGCCGCATGACCATCGCCGAGCGCCGTGCAGCCGAGGCTGCCGCCCAGCGCGGGGGCGACGGCGGCAAGGACTCCGCGGCCGCAGCGCCGGACGAGAAGAATAAGCAGGATTCCATGGCCGGTTCCGGCCGCGATGCGGAAAAGGAGGGCAACTGATGAGCAAGCTCCCCAGATTCGCCAGGTTCGGCAATGAGCTCTACACCGGCAAGCGCTCCTACAACTTTGTGGGCCGCTACAAACTGTGGTTCACCGTCGCCGCTGCCGCCATCCTGCTCTCGATCCTGATTCCCGTCGTCAAGGGCGGGTTCAATCTCGGCATCGATTTCAGGGGCGGTTCCGAGTTCACCGTCTCCGGGGTGGAGAAGACCGAGGTCTCCGTGGGCGAAGAAGCAGTGGCCGGGGTCGTCTCCGGATCCGATCCGCGGGTCACCAATATTTCCCCGGGCACCATGCGGATCCAGACAGAAGAACTCAGCGACGACCAGACGCTCGAAGTGAAGGCCGCGCTGGCCGAGGACTACGGCGTCTCCGAAGAGAATGTGACGTCCACGTTCATTGGACCTACCTGGGGCAATGATGTCAGCCGCCAGGCGCTGGTGGGCCTCGTCGTCTTTGTGGCGCTGGCCGCCATCTTGATGGCGCTGTACTTCCGCACCTGGAAAATGTCCCTCGCCGCGATCACCGGACTGCTCGCAGTCATGATCACCACCGCGGGACTCTACTCACTCAGTGGATTCGAGGTGACGCCGTCGGCGATCATCGGCTTCCTGACCGTGTTGAGCTACTCGCTGTATGACACCGTAGTGGTGTTCGACAAGATCCGCGAGAACACGGCGAACCTGGAGAAACAGACCAAGCGGACGTTCGCGGAACAGGTGAACCTCGCGGTCAACCAGACCCTGGTGCGGTCCATCAACACCTCCGTGGTGGCAGTGCTTCCCGTGGCGTCCGTGCTCTTCATCGGTGCCTACCTCCTGGGCGCCGGCACCCTGAAGGACCTGTCGCTGGCCCTGTTCATCGGGATCATCCTTGGCACCCTGGGAACCCTGTTCGTGGCGGCACCGCTTTATGCGTGGCTGCGCCGGAAAGAACCGGAGATCGTCAAGCAGGCCAAGCGCGTCAACGACCAGCGCACACACAGTGAGCGTTCGGCGGCAGTTCCCACCGCAGCAACATAGGGCTTCCAGCTGCGTTACACCGCCGGTTCCGTTCTTCCCCCGGGGGAAGAACGGAACCGGCGGTGTAAGCACGGCAGTTTGGAGGCATAGACTGGGCAGATACCGGGAAGAGAGGGCAGCAGTTGGCTGACAGCGCGACGCCTGCCGATGAGGCAGGAAAAAACCGGGGTGCATCCGCAGCCCCGGGCACGGTGAATCCGCCGGAGCCAGAATCCTCAAAGAACGGTTCGACCGGACCCAAGCCGGCTTCCGGATCCGCGGAACCGGCATCCAAGCCTGCCCAAAAGACAGCCCCGAAACCTCCCGCCCCCGTCCGCCGTCATGGCACCCGGGCACGCCTGGCCCGCCTCGCCGGCCGCGGCGGAACCTCCTATTCGCCCATGCTGGAGCCGCTGCTGCGCACTGTCCGGGCGAATAACCCGCGGGAGGACCTGGACCTCATCCAGCGTGCCTACCTGGTGGCGGAGCGCAGCCACGAGGGCCAGAAGCGCAAGAGCGGCGATCCCTACATCACCCACCCGGTCGCTGTGGCGACGATCCTTGCCGAGCTGGGCATGACGGGCACCACCCTGGCGGCAGCCCTGCTGCATGACACCGTCGAAGACACGTCCTACACGCTGGACGAGCTCCGCAGCGAGTTCGGTCCCGAAGTGGCCATGCTGGTCGACGGAGTCACCAAGCTGGATAAGGTCACCTTCGGCGACGCCGCGCAGTCCGAAACCGTGCGCAAGATGGTCGTGGCCATGGCCAAGGACATCCGCGTGCTGGTCATCAAGCTGGCGGACCGCCTGCATAACGCCCGGACCTGGCGCTTTGTTTCGCCGGAATCCTCCGCCCGCAAGGCCCGCGAAACCTTGGAGATCTTCGCTCCACTGGCCCACCGGCTGGGTATGAACACGATCAAGTGGGAGCTTGAGGACCTTTCGTTTGCCGCCTTGTACCCCAAGGTCTACGAAGAGATTGTCCGGATGGTCGGGGACCGCACTCCGGAGCGCGAGAAGTATCTTGCCACCGTCCGCAGCCAGATCGCCG
This sequence comes from Arthrobacter sp. 7Tela_A1, assembly GCF_049311065.1. Taxonomy (NCBI): domain Bacteria; kingdom Bacillati; phylum Actinomycetota; class Actinomycetes; order Micrococcales; family Micrococcaceae; genus Arthrobacter; species Arthrobacter sp. 7Tela_A1. The sequence continues at coordinate 126,606 of NZ_JAXIOO010000005.1, forward strand.
ACGACCTGCACAACGTGAAGATCAAGGCCACCATCACGGGCCGGCCCAAGCACTATTACTCGATCTACCAAAAGATGATTGTGCGGGGCAAGGACTTCGACGACATCCATGACCTGATGGGCGTCCGCGTCCTCGTGGATTCCGTCCGTGACTGCTACGCCACCCTCGGCGCGCTGCATGCCCGCTGGAACCCCCTGCCCGGGCGTTTCAAGGACTACATCGCCATGCCGAAGTTCAACATGTACCAGTCGCTGCACACCACGGTGATCGGACCGGGCGGCAAGCCGGTGGAGATTCAGATCCGTACCCATGACATGCACCGGCGGGCCGAGTACGGTGTTGCCGCGCATTGGAAGTACAAGGACGGCGCCAAGAACGGTGCCACTGCTCCGGACAACTCAGACATGGGATGGCTGCGGTCCCTGGTGGACTGGCAGCAGGAAACCTCCGATCCGGATGAGTTCCTGGATTCGCTGCGCTTTGAAATCAACGCCCGGGAAGTCTTCGTGTTCACGCCCAAGGGTGAGGTCATGGCCCTTCCGGCCGGCTCGACGCCGGTGGACTTCGCCTACGCGGTGCACACGGAGGTGGGCCACCGCACCATCGGTGCCCGGGTCAACGGCAAGCTGGTTCCGCTCAACAGCGAGCTCCAGCACGGTGACTGGGTGGAAATCTTCACCTCCAAGGCCGAAGGAGCCGGTCCCAGCCAGGACTGGCAGGGCTTCGTCAAGAGTCCTCGGGCCCGCAACAAGATCCGGCAGTGGTTCACCAAGGAACGCCGCGAAGAGGCGATCGAGAAGGGCAAGGACCTGCTCACCCGCGGCATGCGGAAGCAGAACCTGCCGCTGCAGCGTCTGATGACCCATGACGCGCTGATCGCGGTGGCGCAGGACCTCCACCACCAGGACATCTCGGCGCTCTACGCCGCTGTCGGCGACGGCCATACTTCGGCGCAGAACGTGATCGAACACCTGGTCAACCTCATGGGAGGGCACCAGGGAGCGGAAGAGGACCTGGCCGAGACTCCGGTCTCCTCCGCCAATGCGCGGCGGCCGAAGTTCTCCGACTCCGGCGTCACGGTCCGCGGCGTGGGCGACGTTTGGGTGAAGCTGGCCCGCTGCTGCACCCCCGTTCCCCCGGATCCGATCGTCGGGTTCGTGACCCGCGGCTCCGGCGTCTCGGTGCACCGCAATGACTGCCGCAACGTCCAGGAACTGAGGGACCAGCCGGACCGGATCGTTCCGGTGGACTGGGCACCTACGCAGTCCTCGGTATTCCTCGTGGAAATCCAAGTGGAAGCGCTGGACCGCAAGAGCCTGCTTTCGGATGTCACACGGGTGCTCTCCGAGAACCACGTGAACATCCTGTCCGCGAGCGTCAACACCTCCAGCGACCGGGTGGCCATGTCCAAGTTCGTCTTCGAGATGGGCGATCCGAAGTACCTGAGCCATATCCTCAGCGCCGTCCGGCGGATCGACGGCGTTTACGACGTCTACCGCACTACGGGCAGCCAGCGCCGGGTCTAGGCCGGCGGCCCGGCAGCGGCGGCGGCTTCGGCTGCCTCTACGGCTTCGAGGGCCCGCCTGGTCCCCGGCACGCGGTGCATGCTGAGCAGCAGGGACCGGACATAGACCAGCGAAGCGTTCAAGCCGGGCTCACATGCCATCCGTGCCAGGGCATGGACGGCGTCCGGACCCGGACAATGCAGAGCGACGTCGACGGCGGTCCGCAGCGGCTGCGTCACGGCAGCACCGCCGAGGTCCAGGCGGTCCGCCGGACCCAGCGCTACCTCGTGCAGGACGGCGCCGCTGAACGGCGGCAGCGCTGTCCCGCGGTGGCGGTTGTCAGCCAGCAGGGCCAGCCGCGCGGGCGGGGGAGCGCAGCCGAAAATCCACGCTGCCGTGAGGCGTCCGAACACGTACCGCCCGCGGACAGCTGCGGGCAGCGCGTGCTGCGCCGCCAGGGCCCTGGCCAGCGGGCCGGGACGGACGTCCCACCGCACGTACGTGGAGCCGTACACACGGGTCATGAGCCCGTCGCGGCACATTCCGTGCAGTTCCGGTCCGGAGAAGAGTTCCCCTGCATGGAAGAGCGCTCCGCCGGTGGACGTGATCTCTGGAATGGTGCCGGCTACCGGCCATGGCTGGGACATCCCTCCAGACTGTACCGGACGTCCATTAATGCGAAAGGTCCGGTCCCCGGCTGTGGATACGCGGGGACCGGACCTTCATGCCGTGTCAGTACAGGCGGTGCCTAGGAAAAGTCCTGGGCGGAGCGGCGCAGGGTCTCAAGCCACTGCTCACGTGCCGCCAGCGCTTCGCGGGCATCGGCGATCTTCTTGGCGTTGCCGTTCTTTTCAGCCGCGGCGAGCTCATCCTTCAGGGAGGCGATAGCGGCTTCCAGCTGGCTCAGGGCGCTGTTGGTGCGTGCCTTCGTCTCCGGGTTGCTGCGCTGCCAGTGCTCGTCTTCGGCAGCCTTGACGGCTTCCTCAACCTTGCGGATGCCGGATTCCATCCGGCCCATGTCGGCCCGGGGAACCTTGCCCGCTTCCTCCCAGCGGTCGCGGATGGACTGCAGGGCCTTGCGGGCGGCGTTGAGGTCCGTGACGGGAAGGATCTCCTGCGCTTCCTTCAGCAGTGCCTCCTTGACGACCAGGTTCGCGGCGAATTCCTCATCAATGACCTCATTGGCTGCCTGGCGTGCTGCAAAGAACTTGTCCTGCGCGGCACGGAAACGGGCCCACAGTACGTCGTCGTCCTTGCGGCTGGCACGCTTGGAGGCTTTCCACTCATCCATCAACTGCCGGTACTCGGCGGCGGTGTTGCCCCAGTCCGTCGAGGAGGAGAGGGCTTCGGCGCGGGCGATCAGTGCTTCCTTGGCCTTCTTGGCTTCGGCATTCTCGCTGTCCAGCTGGGAGAAGTACGCGCGGCGGTGCCGGTCGAACACCGTGCGTGCGGAACGGAACCGCTTCCACAGGGAGTCCTCGTTGCTGCGTCCCAGGCGCGGACCGTTCTTCTGCGCGGCTTTCCACGCTTCAAACAGTTCGTTCATCCGGTTGCTGCTGGTCTTCCACTGGATCGTCGCGGGATCCTTGGCAGCGATCTCCTCGGCCTCGGCCACGATTGCTTCACGGGCTGCAAGCTCGCGGGTGCGGACGGCCTCGGCTTCGGCACGCTCAGCGGCCTCTGCTTCTTTGATGCCGTTCTCCAGGGAAGCGATGCGGGCATCGAGTGCCAGGACGTCGCCGACCATCTTGCGTTCGGCAACCTGCTCGGCGAGGTGCTTGAGGGTCTTGTGCATGTCACCGGCCGGTGCTTTCGCAGCCAGCCGCTGTTCCAGCAGGATGACCTGGCTCAGTGCGTCGTCATACTTGCGCACGAAGTAGGCCAGTGCCTCTTCGCGGCTGGCGTCGGGGTACTGCCCTACCGGGAATTCCTCGCCGTCGACGAGCAGGAACACATGACCGTCGTCTTCGATGCGGGCGAACTTTGCGGCTTCATCAAGGGCAGTGGTGTGGGTCGCCGGAGCGGCCACGACCGGTGCCGCTGGTCCGGCCCCCGGGCGGGGCGCTGCCGGTGCCGGGCGCCGCGCCGCAAAAGCGGCAGGACTCGGTGCCGAAGGGCGCTGTTCAACCGGAACAGTTCCGGTGGTTTCGTCGGATTTCTGACTGTCTGTCACCGCTAAAAGTCTTTCACTCGATGGTGGCCGCTGAGCGAATCCCGCTGAGCCATTACTTCAGGGTAAACGAATCTATCGTTACGGGTGCCAGAGGCGTGCCGTCCTGGGTTTCGCCGGCGACCCCGGATGCAGCGATCGTCTCCAAAACCTCAAGCCCTGACGTTACCTTACCCATTATCGTGTATCCGCCCGTTTCCTGCGTGATGACGGAGTCCTTATATGCGATGAAGAACTGCGTGCCGTGGGAGTCGCCGGTGGCGCCTCGGGCCACGGCGATGCTTCCCGCCGGGTAGACGCCGTCCGCCGGAGTGTTCTCCACCGGACCCCACTGGTAGTCCGGGTCGGAAGCACCCGAGCCGTCGGCGGAGCCGCACTGCAGCACACCCATTGTCTCGGCTGTCACGAGCCGGTGGCAGTCCTTGCCGTTGAAGAACCCGGAGTCGGAGAGCGACTTGAAGACGGCTACGGCCTGGGGTGCCGCGTTGCCGTCGAGTTCAACCTGCACTTCTTCGCCGTTCAGTTCCAGGGTGCCGTTGAACACCTGCCCTGCGGCAAGGGACGGATCCGGGATGGCGGAGGGAGCAGATGTTGCCGGAGCCTCTGCCTCTCGCTGGAGCAGCTCCAGATCCTCGGCAGTCGGATTCGAGGAGAACCAGAAAACCTGCAGTGCGATGGCCAGTGCCAGGACCAGGGCCCCGGCCGTCAGGGCATAGACGTTGTCCACTTTCCGACGCCGGGCCTGCTGCGCCGCCAGGGCGCGGCGGGCTTCCATCCGGGCCACGCGGCGCCGGGTTTCACGGTCGGTGCGGTTGTTGGCCTTCACCGCTGCCTCCTTCGAAGGGACAAGTGCTGGGGCGCCGCCGGGCGGCGCCTGGTGATGTGCTGCGGCACCCTCGCAGTGGGAGAGGCTAAAATGAGTGCCGCACACAGTTTAGGCACGCCGCAGGTGTGCATTCCCAGTCATCCGGACGCAGCGCAGCAGTGCGTTCGCCGCCGGAGCCGATCCACTCTCAAGGAGTCTGCCCGCATGGCACGCAAGGCCTCACTGTCCGGTTTCCCCGAATGGCTACCGCAGGAGCGCCTCGTGGAACTCCATGTGCTGGACGTTCTGCGGCGGACCTTCGAGCTCCACGGCTTCGCGAATATCGAGACCCGTGCGGTGGAAACGGTCGGCCAGCTGCTGCGCAAGGGCGAAATCGACAAGGAAGTCTACGCGCTCAGCCGGCTGCAGGCCGAGGAGGACGAGCCCGCCGGTAAACAGGACCCCAACCAGCTGGCCCTGCACTTTGACCTCACCGTGCCGTTCGCCCGCTATGTGGTGGAGAACGCCGGCCACCTTGCCTTCCCCTTCCGCCGGTACCAGATCCAGAAGGTGTGGCGCGGCGAACGCCCGCAGGAAGGCCGCGCCCGCGAGTTCACGCAGGCGGACATCGACGTCGTGGGCGACGGCGACCTGCCGTTCCGGTACGACGTCGAGCTGGCGCTGGTGATCGCCGAGGCCCTCGGTGCGCTGCCCATCCCGGACTTCCGGATCCGCGTGAACAACCGCAAGCTGGCCGAGGGTTTCTACCGCGGTATTGGCCTTGAGGACACCGCCGGCGTGCTGCGGAGCATCGACAAGCTGGAAAAGGTGGGTCCGGCACGGGTCGCGGAACTGCTGCAGGAAGAACTGGGGGCCACAGCCGAGCAGGCTGAACTGGCACTGAAGCTGGCCTCCATCCGGTCTGAGGACGTCTCCTTCGCGGACGAGGTGCGCGCGCTGGGCGTAACAAACGAACTTTTTGAGACCGGCCTGGATGAACTGGAACAGGTGATCGCCGAGGCGTCGCGCCGGGCACCGGGCAAGGTCATTGCCGACCTGTCCATTGCCCGCGGCCTCGACTACTACACCGGCACGGTCTATGAGACGGTCCTGGTCGGCCACGAGCAGCTTGGCTCTATCTGCTCCGGCGGCCGCTACGATTCCCTCGCTGCCAAAGGCAGCCGCACGTTCCCCGGCGTCGGGCTCTCCATCGGTGTCACCCGCCTGGTGATGCGCATCCTGAGCCAGGACTTCGCCGAAGCCTCCCGTTCAGTGCCCACCGCGGTACTGGTCACGCTGGCCGACGACGATTCCTGGTCCGCAGCCCAGGACGTCGCCGCTGCCCTGCGCGGGCGGGGCATCGCCGTCGAGGTTGCCGCCAAGGCAGAGAAGTTCGGCAAGCAGATCAAGTACGCGGACCGCCGCGGCATCCCGTTCGTCTGGTTCACAGCAGAGGACGGAAGCCATGAGGTCAAGGACATCCGCTCCGGCGACCAGGGCCCTGCCGATCCGGCCGTATGGACACCTCCTGCGGAGGACCTGCTTCCGCAGGTCACCTCACGCAGTGCAATGTTGCACAGCTGAAACACGCCGGTCACGGATCGGAGTACGGGGCTGGCCTATAGTGGCTGCATGAAAACCCCCTTGCGGATCGGCTATGCGGCCATGCTGGAGCAGTTCCACCCGACCGAGGCCGTAGCGCTTTCCGCGTACGCCGAGGAGCGCGGTTTCTCGGGTGTCATGGCCGCAGACCACTTCCAGCCGTGGGTTCCGGCACAGGGACAATCCGCGTTCGTCTGGAACGTGCTGTCCGCCCTGGGGGAGCGTACCAAGGGAGATATCGGGCCCGGTGTGACTGCTCCGACGTTCCGCTGGCATCCGGCGATGGTGGCCCAGGCCTCCGCGACCCTGGCGGCCATGTACCCGGGGCGGCACTGGCTGGGCCTCGGATCCGGCGAAGCGCTGAACGAACACGTCACGGCCCAGTACTGGCCCGAAGCACCCGAACGCATCAACCGGATGTTCGAGGCGATCGAGATCATCTCCAAGCTCTTTGCTGCCTCGCTGGCCGGCAAGGACGTCCGCCACAGCGGAACCTTCTACAAGATGGAATCCACCCGGCTCTGGACCATGCCGGAAGTTGCGCCCGAGATCCTGGTCGCCACCGCCGGCCCGGTCACGGCCAAGCGTGCCGGCAAACATGCCGACGGCTTGATCACGGTAGGAGCACCGCTGGAGAAGATCGAGGGGCTGTTCGCGCGCTTCGACGCCGGTGCCCGCGAGGCAGGCAAGGACCCGGAGAACATGCCCAAGGTCCTTCAGCTGCACATGAGCTGGGCCGCCACGTATGAGGAAGCCCTGGCCAACGCCATGACCGAGTGGCCCAACGGCGGCATGAAGTTCCCGAAGGCCGACATCCGCTCACCCTTCGAGCTGGAACAGATGGCCCGGCTGGTCCGGCCGGAGGACTTCGAAGGCAGGCTGCTGATTTCCGAGGACCCGGATGTCCACCGGGCCTACATCCAGAAGTTCCTTGACCTGGGCTTCGACCGCGTCTACCTGCACAACGTGGGCCGCAACCAGCGTGAATGGATCGACACGTTTTCCCGCGACGTCCTCCCGGAGCTGCACCGATGAACACTGCCCCGACTTTTACCAGCGCACCTGCGAAAACAGAACAGGCCGGCGATTCCTCCCCGGCACGGCGGCTGGTCATCACACCGGTGCGCGGCATCGGCGAAGTGCGGGCCGGGGATGACCTGGTCGAGGTGATTGGCCGTGCCTGCGGCCGGGAGCTGCGCAGCGGGGACATCCTCGCCGTGACTTCCAAGATCGTGTCCAAGGCTGAGGGCCGCACGGTTCCGGCGGACCAGCGCGAGGATGCCGTGGAACAGGAAACGGTTCGCTTGGTGGCCAGCCGGGAGACCGGTAACGGCACCACGCGCATCGTGGAGAACCGGCTCGGCATCGTGGCGGCGGCCGCCGGGGTAGACGCCAGCAACACCGCCGAAGGCACGGTGCTGCTGCTGCCGCTGGATCCGGATGCTTCGGCCCGCGCCCTGTGCCGCGGCCTGAAACGGGACTTTGGCGTCGACGTCGGCGTCATCATTACCGACACGCTGGGCCGGCCGTGGCGCCAGGGCCAGACAGATGCCGCAATCGGTGCCGCCGGCATCAGCGTGCTGCTGGACCTGCGCGGGCAGCCGGACGCCTCGGGCCGGCCGATGTCCGCCACGGTGTCCGCAGTGGCAGACGAGATCGCTGCGGCCGCAGACCTGGTCAAGGGCAAGGCAGCGGGCCTTCCCGTGGCGCTGGTCCGCGGACTGGACACGCTGGTCACCGTGGGCGGCATGGACAAGGATCCCGGAGCGCGCGCGCTGCTCCGGCCTGCCGCTGAGGACATGTTCCGGCAGGGCAGCACGGAAGCCTACGAGGACGGTCGGCGGTCCGGCACCAAATCCGGGTACAACGCCGGGTACGACGACGGCCACGCGGCAGGCTACGAGGACGGCTATGCGGCGGGCTATGCCGCGGCTGCCTCCGAGGCACGCCGCCGGGCACGGATCAGCGCCGGCTGAAAGCGATGAACGGACGTCCGGTCTGCGGATGCGGAATCATCACCGCGTCCACGCCGTAGACGGTCCGGACCAGGTCCGGGGTCAGGACAGCAGCGGTAGGTCCTGCCGCCGCCACCCGGCCGCGGTGCAGCACGATCACGTGGGAGCAGCTGGCTGAGGCATGGTTGATGTCATGCAGTGCCGCGGCGATGCCCATGCCGTCCGCGGCAAGTTTCTCCAGCAGGTCCAGCGTGTCCAGCTGCGCCCCGATGTCCAGGTGGTTGGTCGGCTCGTCGAGCAGCAGCAGCGACGGTTCCTGTGCCAGCGCGCGCGCCAGCTGTACCCGCTGGCGTTCCCCGCCGGAGAGCGTCTCATACATCCGGTCCGCCAGCGCCACAGCTCCTGCTGCCTGCAGGGCCCGGTCTGCGGCCTCATGGTCTCCGGACCCGTCGGCGGCGAACAGGCTCCGGTGCGGGGTGCGGCCCAGCAGCACCAGGTCCCGGACCGGCTGGGCGACGTCGGTGGGCAGGGCCTGTTCGACCAGGGCGATGCGCCGGGCGCGGGCGCGGCGGCCGACGCCCGCCAGCGGGCCACCGCCGAGCAGCACCGTCCCTGAATCGGGAACCAGGATTCCGGCCAGCAGGTGAAGCAGCGTCGACTTCCCGGCACCGTTGGGCCCCAGGATCCCGGTCAGCGTTCCGGGCCGGATGCTGCAGTCCACTCCGTCAATGAGCATCCTGCCGCCGCGGGCCAGCGTCACCCGGCTCGTGTCGAGGCTCTCCGCGCGCTTCATCCGACCCTCCTGCGCCGCAGCAGCAGCACGATGAACACCGGAGCTCCAATCAGCGCCGTCACGATCCCCACCGGAATCTCCCGCGGGTCAAACACGGTCCGTGCCGCCGTATCGGCCAGTACCAGGAACAGTGCGCCGGCGAGGGCGCTGAGGGGGAGCAGCACCCGGTGCCGGGAACCGGTCAGCAGACGGACGGCGTGCGGCAGCACCAGTCCGACGAACCCGATCGATCCGCTGACCGACACCATGGCTCCGGTCAACACCGCCGTGGCGCCCAAGAGCCCCCACCGCACCGCCGGAACATGGATGCCCAGGGCAGCAGCGGCAGTGTCGCCGAAGGCGAAAGCGTCGAGGATCCGGCCGCAGAGCATCAGGGGAAGACCGACGACGGCCAGCACCGGCAGCGCAATGGCGACCGTGTTCCAGCCCGCCCCGGCGAGCGATCCCATCAGCCAGCCGAGGACCTCGCGGTAGGAATCCCCCTGCGCCGTCCAGAACACCACGAAGGACGTGGCAGCTGCCGCCAGCGAGGACACCGCCAATCCGGCCAGCAGGGTCCTGGTTGGTGTGATGGTGCCCAGCGCTCCGGCGAGGCTCAGCGTGAGCACCATGGCCAGCATGGCTCCGGCGAAGGCCGCGGCGGGGAGCACGACGGCGGCACCCAGGAGCAGCACGGTGACGGCACCGAGGCTGGCGCCGGAACTCAGTCCCAGCAGGTACGGGTCGGCCAGGGGATTGCGGGTCAGTGCCTGGATGACCGCCCCGCACAGCGCAAGGCCGGCGCCGACGGCAGCGGCTGTGAGGACACGGGGCAGTCTCAGGTCCCGCACAATGGCTTCCTGCACCGGTGTCAGAGAGCTGCTGCCCGGTGCGGTCAGGGCCAGCCACGCCTCGCGGACGCCCAATCCTGCCGGTCCCACAGTCAGTGCCCAGAGGACTGCGGCGACCAGAGCCGCCGCAAGACCGGCGGCCACCGGCCAGACGCGCCGGGGACCCATGCGGGGTGTGGGCTCCGGGCGCCCTGGGGTGAGGGTCAGGGGGAGCGTCTCAGTCAAGGGATGCCAGCTGCTCGGTGAGGGAGCGGACTGTCTCCACGTTGCGTACCCCGGCCTCCGACGCCGCGAAGGGCACCACCAGGTAGCGTCCTTCGCGAACCGCGGCGAGCTGCGAGATCACCGGATGGGCTTCCAGGACGGATTTCTTCTTGTCGGCGCTGCCCCACGCCGCGTCAACGAGCACAATGACGTCTGGATCGGCTTCGGCAACGGCCTCCCAGGAATAGGGGCTCCATCCGGCGTCGATTCCGCCGGCAATGTTTCCCAGGCCGGCCGCTTCCATCAGCAGTGCGGGTGCGCCGCTTCCGGCACCTACATAGGGCGTGTCGGATCCCGAGCTGTACCAGAGGGCACTGTAGCCCTTCCCGGAGGGAACCACAGTCTCCAGCTCCGTGCGCTGTTCCCGAACCAGCTCCGCAGCAGCTCCCGGCGCTCCGAAAATGTCTCCGGCCTCCTCAATCGAGGAGAAGACATCATCGAACGTGAGCGGGCTGGGCCGGTAGCCGTTGCCCTGGCACGCGGCCGGTGAAACATAAGTGGCGATGCCCAGGTCCGCCAGCTGGCCGCGTTCTCCCGCCCCGTCGGCGGAGAAATTGGATTCCCATCCCGCAAAGACCAGGTCAGGTGCCAGCGACAGGACCGCCTCGCGGGACGGTACTTTCTCAGCGAGTACCGCAGGGGCGCTGCTGGCCCAGGCCTCCGGCACCGGGCTGTCGGAGAACGCCGTGCCTACGATCCTGTCCCCAAGGCCAAGTGCCAGGAGCAGCTCGGTGGAGGTGGATTTGATCGTGACCACCCTTTCAGGCGGACCCTGCAGGACGACGGCGGTTCCGCAGTTATCCAGCTCCAGCGGGTAGTGCACGCCGGTGTTGACGGCCTCGGGGGTGCTTTCTTCGGCGGCCCGGGCGGTGTCTGCCGGAACGGAGCAGCCTGCGAGGAGCAGGACGCCGGCCGTTGCCGCGGCGGGGAAGAAAGTGTGTCTGGCGGCTCGATAGTGCAGGGCGGAACGGAACAAGGAAGTCATGGGACCTCGCTGGGTTTCTCTGGGCGGGCGGTCCCGCGGGAACTGGTGCGCACGCGGGAAAGAAAATTGCGGCCGGGGCCCAAATCAAGGCCGGCAGATCCCGGCCAGACCAGCCGGGCATCAGATGCCAGCCGCCGGAATGAAAGCGGACCGGCGGCGATTTCTACACTCTTGCAGAACTCGCCGGGTTAGCCAAGGATGTCGGGCACGGAGAACACAGTTGCTCCACAGCTTTAATGCCTCCGAAACGCAGGAGAAATCTTGGAGGCAAATTATGGACAAAGACCTTCACTGGTCTTTTCGAAACAGGCGGCAGCACCATGCCGGCCGGAAGAGGGAGTCTGCTTTGACAATCGTTCGAACTGCACTGACCCAGACCACATGGACCGGCGACGAAGAATCAATGGTCGCCAAGCATGAGGAGTTCGTCCGCCGGGCGGCCGCTGAGGGTGCGCAGGTTATCTGTTTCCAGGAACTGTTCCACGGGCCGTACTTCGGAATTGTCCAGGACAGCAAGTACTACGAATATGCGCAGGCTGTTCCCGGGCCGCTGACCGAGCGCTTCTCCAAGCTCGCCGCCGAGCACAACATGGTCATCATCCTCCCGGTCTATGAAGAGGACCAGCCCGGCGTTTACTACAACACCGCGGCCGTCATCGACTCTGACGGAACGTATTTGGGCAAGTACCGCAAGAACCACATTCCCCACGTGGAGAAGTTCTGGGAAAAGTTCTATTTCCGGCCCGGAAACCTCGGGTGGCCCGTTTTCGACACGGCCGTCGGCAAAGTCGGGGTCACTATTTGCTACGACCGCCATTTCCCCGAAGGGTGGCGGGTCCTGGGACTCAACGGTGCCCAGCTCGTCTTTAATCCCAATGCTTCGAAGCCCGGCCTTTCAAACCGGCTGTGGGAACTCGAGCAGCCTACTGCGGCGGCAGCCAACGGTTACTTCGTGGTGGTGCCGAACCGCGTGGGCGAAGAAACCAATGAATTCGGCGAAGAAGCCGTGGACTTTTACGGGACCTCCTACATTGCCGATCCGCAGGGCAACTACGTGGGTGAGGTGGGCGCCCGGGACGGGGAGGAACTGATGATCCGCGACCTCGATATGGAGCTGGTCCGCACTGCAAGGAACAACTGGCAGTTCTACCGGGACCGTCGCCCCGACGCCTATGACCCCATCACCGCACCGTAGGCCTGGACCGCACAGAGGAAGGCAAGGAACAGTTACATGGCAACAACACTTATCTCCGGTGGCACCGTCGTCACCGCCACCGGCCGCAGCGCTGCGGATGTCCTGGTGGACGGAGAGAAAATCGCCGCGGTCCTCACGCCCGGCTCCACCCTGCTGGGCCACGACCTCGCCGGGTCGGTGGACACGGTCCTGGACGCCACCGGCAAGTACGTGATTCCCGGCGGCATCGACGCCCACACCCACATGCAGATGCCCTTCGGCGGCACCGAAGCCTCCGACACCTTCGAGACCGGCACCCGGGCAGCGGCCTGGGGTGGAACCACCACCATTGTGGACTTCGCGATCCAGCGCTACGGAGAACGGGTCATGGACGGACTGGCAGCCTGGCATGAGAAGGCCGCCGGGCAGTGCGCCATCGACTACGGCTTCCATCAGATCATCGGCGACGTCAATGACGACTCGCTCAAGGCGATGGAAACCCTCCCGGACGAAGGGGTCTCCAGCTACAAGCTCTTTATGGCCTACCCGGGCGTCTTCTACAGTGACGACGCGCAGATCTACAAAGCCATGCGCGTCGGTGCCGAGACCGGGCTGATGACCATGATGCACGCCGAAAACGGCCCGGCAATTGATGCCATGGTCACCGAACTGCTGGCCCAGGGCAAAACCGATCCGTACTACCACGGCGTTGCACGCGCCTGGCAGATGGAAGAGGAAGCCACCCACCGGGCCATCATGCTCGCCAACCTCACCGGAGCTCCGCTCTACGTGGTCCATGTGTCAGCCAAACAGGCGGTGGAGCAGCTTGCGGCAGCCCGGGACAACGGGCAGAACGTCTTTGGTGAAACCTGCCCCCAGTATCTCTACCTGTCCCTGGAGGACCAGCTCGGAGCGGAAGGGTTCGAGGGCGCCAAATGGGTCTGCTCCACGCCGCTGCGCTCCAAGCACGAACACCACCAGGACCACATGTGGCAGTCGCTGCGTACCAATGACATCCAGATGGTCGCCACTGACCACTGCCCCTTCTGCATGAAGGGCCAGAAGGACATGGGCGTGGGGGACTTCTCCAAGATTCCCAACGGCATTGGGTCGGTGGAACACCGCATGGACCTGATGTACCAGGGCGTCGTGGACGGCAAGATCAGCCTTGAACGCTGGGTGGAGATCACCAGCACGACGCCGGCACGCATGTTTGGCATGTACGGCACCAAGGGTGTGATCGCCCCGGGAGCTGACGCCGACGTCGTTATTTACGACCCGAACGGCCACACCTCCATCGGGGTGGAGAAGACCCACCACATGAACATGGATTACTCGGCCTGGGAGGGCTACGAGATCGAAGGCCACGTGGACACGGTGATGTCCCGCGGCCGGGTGGTCATCAACGACAACGAGTACCTGGGCAGCAAGGGCCATGGACAATACGTCCGCCGGGCAACCAGCCAGTACCTGGTCTAGGGGGAAGCATGGAATTCGGAGCGGTACTGCAGTGCAATCCTCCCGCCCAGCGGACGGTGGCCCTGGCCAAGCAAGCCGAGGAACACGGGTTCGACTACGTGTGGACCTTCGATTCACACCTGCTCTGGCAGGAGCCCTATGTGATCTACAGCCAGATCCTGGCTGAAACGCGGTCCATCAAGGTGGGACCGATGGTCACCAACCCTGCCACCCGGGACTGGACGGTCACGGCGTCCACGTACGCGACGCTGAACCAGATGTACGGCAACCGGACGGTCTGTGGGATCGGCCGCGGAGACTCGGCGGTGCGGGTGACCAACGGTGCACCCACCACGCTGAAGACCCTGCGCGAGTCGATCCACGTCATCCGCGAGCTGGCCAACTCCCGTCCGGTTGAATACAACGGCGCCACCCTCCAGTTCCCCTGGAGCAAGGGCTCCGAGCTTGAAATCTGGGTGGCGGCCTACGGTCCGCTGGCGCTGAAGCTCACCGGAGAGGTGGGGGACGGGTTCATCCTCCAGCTGGCGGACGTGGACATCGCGGAGTGGATGATCCGTACCGTGCGGCAGGCGGCAGCCGACGCCGGCCGGGATCCGGACAGCATTTCCTTCTGCGTGGCAGCGCCCATGTACATCGGCACCGACTGGGAGCACATGCGGAACCAGTGCCGCTGGTTCGGCGGAATGGTGGGCAATCACGTGGCGGACATCGTCACCAAGTACGGTTCGGATTCCTCCGTGCCGCAGGCCCTGACCGACTACATCGCCGGGCGTCGGGGCTACGACTACAACGAGCACGGACGGGCGGGTAACACTCACGCCGACTTCGTGCCGGATGAGATCGTGGACCGGTTCTGCATCCTGGGCACCGCCGAAGAGCACATGGAAAAGCTCGAGAAGCTCAAGGCCTTGGGCGTCACCCAGTTCGCGGGATATCTCCAGCACGACAACAAGGAGGAAACCCTCCGCGTCTACGGGGAGACAGTGATTCCTGCCCTGCGGGACCACGTGGCTGCGAAGGCATGAAAACGGAAGTACGACGGCGGTGGCGCCCGTCCGTAATCGCGTGGGGGCTGGGCGGGGTACTGCTGCCCGTCCTTCTCTGGGAGGCGTACAAAGCCGTTGGCCCGGCGTCCGGGGTTAGCGTCGGCGGCATGCCGCTGCTGCCCCGGACCACGGACCTGGCGATGCCGCATGTCTGGACGATGCTTCAGCGGCTGCTGGCACCTGAATCCTCGGCCTCGGGCGCCGGACCGATGTGGGTGGCGGTGCTGCAGGCGGCCGGGTTCACTCTCGGCATTGCAGGGGCAGGCTGGCTGCTCGGGGTTGTGGTGGGGCTGGGGCTGGCCATGCTGATGCAGCGCTTCCGCACCGCCAACTCGGCGATGCTGCCCTGGATCATCCTGAGCCAGACGGTGCCGCTGATCGCGATTGCTCCGCTGGTCCGCCGGTGGGGGTCACAGCTCGAGTTCGGCCCGTTCACCTGGGAGAACTGGATGTCCGTGGCAGTCATCGCCGCGTATCTGGCGTTCTTCCCCGTGGCGATTGGTGCCCTGCGCGGCTTCAGTGCCCCCGAGAAAGCGCACGAGGACCTCATGCGAACCTATGCCCTTGGCTGGTGGCAGACCTTCCTGCGGCTTCGGCTGCCGGCCAGCGTGCCGTATCTGCTCCCCGCGCTGCGGCTCGCGGCCGCGAACGCGGTGATCGGGGCTGTGGTGGCGGAGGTTTCAATCGGGTTGCGCGGCGGTATCGGCCGCATGATCGTCGAATTCGCAGCAGCCGCGGGAGGTGACCCGGGCAAGCCCTGGGCGCCAATTTTCGGAGCCGTGGTGCTCGGCCTGGCCGCGGTGGGATTCGTTGCTTTGATCGGCGCACTGCTGCGCCGTTACCGCAGAGGAGAACAGGCACTATGAACAGCACTACGGATTCAATGGGCGGGACGGCGACGGCGGACGGGGGAGCGGCGCCGGTCCCCGCGGTTCACGCGGCCTCGGTGAGCCGCATCTTTGGTGCCGGACGCAGCCCGGTGCAGGCACTCCGGGATGTCAGCCTGAGCGTGGCTGCTGGTGAGTTCGTCTCCCTGATCGGTCCCTCCGGCTGCGGCAAAAGCACCCTGATGAGGCTGATCGCGGACCTGGATGCACCTAGTTCCGGAACGCTCACCGTGTTCGGCAAGAGTGCACGGCAGGCCCGGCTGGACCAGGACTACGGCATCGCTTTCCAGCAGGCCGGGCTGCTGCCCTGGCGGACTGTGCGCGGCAACATTGAGCTGCCGCTGCAGACCCACGGCGCCGCCCCGGCAGCCCGCCGGGCGCGCTCGGATGAACTGCTGGAGATGGTGGGCCTCTCCGACTTCGGCGGGCACTACCCGGACCAGCTATCCGGCGGTATGCAGCAGCGGGTGGCCATCGCACGGTCGCTGGCTGAGTCACCGAAGTTGCTGCTGATGGATGAGCCGTTCGGAGCCCTGGATGAGATGACTCGCGAAAAGATGCAGAACGAGCTGGTCCGCATCTGCGCGGAGACGGGCTGCGCCGTCGTCTTTGTCACCCATTCAATTCCGGAGGCCGTGTTCCTCTCCGACCGGGTGGTGGTGATGTCACCACGGCCGGGTGAAATCCGGGACATCGTGGACATCACGCTGGGCTCAGCCGGCGCCCGCGGTGCAGGGCTGCGGGAAGAGGCCTCGTTTTACGAAGCTATCCGGACAGTGCGTGAGGCGCTGCACGGGGCCGAACCGGCCGCGGTCCGGGGAGCGGAAACCCGATGAGCGGGATCGTCCAGGACCCGCCGGCCGCACCGGCAGCGGGTGCGCCGCCGGAAACTCGTGGAGCGGCCGGCATCGATCCCGGCCGCGTGTCCGGACTCGGCCGCCACATCGGAGCGCCGCTGCTGCTGGGGGC